>JAIPGE010000106.1 GCA_021736285.1 Candidatus Izemoplasma sp. | reverse complement strand
ACGCTTTCACTATGTTATATTGGTTTACTCTTTGGCTAAAAACAAGTATAATAGTAATGATTTAGGAGGAATATTATGAGTAAAATACGAAAGATCGGAATAATCACTGGTGGTGGAGACTGCTCGGGGTTAAATGCCGTTATTAACGGAATTACAAAAACAGCTGTCAGCAAATATGGCGTTGAGGTTGTTGGGTTTACCCGCGGATACAGTGGCCTTTATAAAAATGACTACAGACCACTAGGATTGCGTAGTGTATCTGGGATTATGCATGAAGGTGGAACGATTTTAAAATCTTCTAACAAAGACAACTTATTTAATTATCCAGTTGTTAAAGAAGATGGAACTGTTGAATATAAAGACGTGTCAGATCAAGCAATCAAGAATTTAAAATATCTTGGTGTTGACGCTTTAATTGTTATGGGTGGTGACGGTACATTAACCAGTGCGCGTGATTTCTACCGTAAAGGATTACCAGTTGTTGGTGTTCCTAAAACAATTGATAATGACTTACCTGCAACAGATGTAACATTTGGATATAATACATCATTAGAAACAATTACTGATGCGCTAGATAAAATCCATACAACAGCTTATTCACATGACCGCGTAATGGTTGTCGAAGTAATGGGTCGCCATACAGGTTGGCTTGCATTAGAAGGTGGGTTGGCTGGAAGCGCGGATGTTATTTTGATTCCAGAGATTCCATATGATATTGATAAAATAGTTGAAAAAATCAGACAACGTGATGCATTTGGTCGTAATTTCACTATCATTGTTATTAGCGAAGGCGCAAAACCAAAAGGTGGTAAAGTCACAGTTCGTGAACATGTCGAAGATAGCGCTGATGCTGTCCGCTTAGGTGGTGTTGGTAAAATTTTAACGGATCAACTACAAGAATTGATTGCTGAACATGAAGTACGTTATACCAACTTAGCATACATTCAACGCGGTGGTATTACATCTCAATTCGACCGTGCATTAGGACTCTTGTTTGGTGTAAATGCTGTTGACTTATTAATGAATGGTGGTGCCGGACGCATGGTACAATTACGCGGCCGTAAAATCACATCTATTCCATTAGAAGACGTTGTTGGCAGTGGCGAAATGGGAGAAACTTCTACAGGTGGTGGCAAGAAAGTTGATCCAGAAGGTCAATATGTACAAGCTGCCAAAGCAATTGGTATCACGTTTGGTAACTAATGTATACTTATCCAATTGATTACGAACAATTTACAACTGTAGAAATTATTGAAATTGTTAGTTTCTTAAATTTGGTTGAAGAGGCCAATGAAGGTAAAGTAGACAAGAACAAACTCATCCAACAATATCAGAATTATCAATCCATTGTTAATTCAAAAGCAATGGAAAAACAAATAGATAAAGCATTTAAAAATGTATCTGGTTATTCAGTATATCAGACAATCAAAACTATAAAATAACCCTGCGATGCAGGGTTATTTTTGAAAAGAGGACTTTATGCGAATCGATAAATTATTATCCAATTTAAACTATGGTAGTCGCAAAGACATCAAAATGGCAATTAAAAAAGGTGATGTGACAGTAAATGAAGAACTAGTCACAACACCAAAACAACATGTCAGTCCAAGTGAGGATAGGATTGTTTTTAAAGGGGAAACAATTTTTTATGATCCTTCAATTGTACTCATGATGAACAAAGCATTACATACCGTATGTGCGAATAATGATCCCTTGTATCCAACGGTATTTGATGCGTTAGAAGACCGTTTAAAGCGTCTTAATTTAACAACAATTGGCAGGTTAGATCAAGACACTACCGGGCTATTGTTGTTGACGAATGATGGCATGCTATTACATCATGTGATATCTCCTAAAAATAGAGTGTATAAAGTGTATGAGGTGACTATTGATGCACCATTAGATGATGTCGAAATGTTGTCTGGTAATTATACACTATATGATGATCGTGATCGACCGTATACCCCACAAGATGTGATTGTAGAAGAAGTCACTAATACGGTTTTAAAAATTTCTATTCACGAAGGAAAACATCATCAAATAAAAGAAATGATCAAACATTTTAATCGTGAAGTTGTTGTCTTGAAACGGATTCAAATTGGTAACTTGGTATTGGACCCCTCGCTACAACCTAGTGAGGTTAAAGTATTAACAAAAAAAGAGCGTAAATTGCTATTTGACTAGCGATTTGCGCTTAATTTTTGAACGATAGATATCAATGTGTCCGTTACATAATCAACATCTTCTTTGGTTGTATCGATACCGAGTGAAAACCGTATTGACCCATTAATATATTCCTCGGGTACTGAAATATTTTTTAACACATGACTCGGTTCAATCGATTCACTATCACAAGCACTACCAGTGGAAACATATATCTCAGCTTTATTAAGATAGTATGTTATGTTTGTATTGGTACAGTTTTTAAACGAGATATTAATATTTCCAGGAAGCCGATTATGCCCAATACTTGGGCCATTCAAACGATATTCAATGTTTGCATGATCAAGTTGTTCTAAAAAGTAGCGACTCAGTTTATTCAGTTTATCTTGATAATGAATTAATTCATTCATGCCTTCTTTTAATGCTTGTGTTAATCCGATAATATAAGGCATATTTTCTGTCCCGCTCCGCCGTTTATTTTCTTGTTGGCCCCCATGGATTAAATTTTCAATTGCAATACCATTTTTTATATATAAGATACCAATGCCTTTAGGTGCGTGAAATTTATGACCAGATATACTCAAAAGATCTACGTTCATGGCATGTAAGTTTAACGGAACATGACAAGTTGCTTGAACGGCATCGATATGTAAAATTGTATTTTGTTGATGACAAATGTGTTCAATTTGTTTTAAATCTTGGAGTGTACCAATTTCATTGTTGGCATAAATAATACTGACAAGGAGTGTGTTCTCATTAATTGCTGCTTTCAGTTGTTCTAATTTAACAAAGCCCGTTTCATCGACATCTAGATAGTGAATAGTGTATCCACGTGCTTCTAAAAATTGAACAGTATGTAACGTCGCATGATGTTCAATTTTTGTGGTGATAATTTCAGTTTTTGAGGGGTGTTTATAAGCCATACCTTTAATTGCCCAATTAGATGCTTCAGTACCACAACTTGTGAAGTGAATTTCATCTTTGTCACAATGCAATAATTTAGCAATGAGGCGTTTTGATTGATTGTATGATTTTTTGGCATCAAATCCCTTTTGGTGAATGCTTGAAGGATTGCCGTACTCTTCTTTAAAATACGGTAACATTGCTTCTAATACTGTGTCACTTACTTTTGTAGTTGCGCCGTTGTCTAAATAAACTTTCATCAACTCACCCTTTCAACTCAAATGAAAGTGTTTCAATATCTGTAAAGTCTAAAAAGGATAACTCATCGACATAATGTTTACCTTCTAACTGTGTTTGATCACCAAATAGATCAAGTAATTTTTGAGCAAATTCTTTGGCAACATAGGATTGATGTATGATACAAGGGTCATCATCATCAAAGAGTTCAATACTTTTTTTAATTAAGACGTCTTCTTTAATGGGAATGTTAATAATTTTAGCTTCAAAAATCACTTTATCATGTTTCTTGATAACGAGTGTTTGCGTCATGATGGAAAACCTCCTTTAAAAGATTCGAGTGAAGTAATAAATCGCGATACCTAAAAACAATACAGCATTTAATAGTTTAATTAAATCCAAGTGTTCACGGACAAAGTTGCTTGTTTCCATAATGCCACGGCCTTTAATTGAAATAATCGCAATAACAATAAGTGGCACAACAAACATAATGTTATAAGCTATTAAAGCAACATAGCCATAAACTGAGTTGACGCTATGAATACCGTAAAGAATAGCAAAGTAAATTTGGCCAGTGCAAAGTAATTCAGTGATACTTAATGTAATACCAAGTAAAAATGTAATCGCAAGAATTCCGATAACACCTTTTTTATCTCGATTATTCAATACGTTAGTAAAAGATGTTACAATCTTTTTATTAAAGCGTTGAATAAATTTCGGTAATTGATTTTTAATATTACCATAATCTTTATTTCGGGCACGGAAAAAATCATAAAGGTTTAGCGCAAACAAAATGATACATAATATCGCTACAAACCAGTTAATAATTGTGGCAATCAAAGCAGCTTGTGCTTGAAATCTACTGAGCACGGTCAACAGTAAAGTACCGATAAGTAGATAAGAAATAAATAAAGCAAAGATATAAACAACACTAACAAGGATTAAAAATTTCTTATTTTCAGAAAATCCAAGCAAACTGACAAAAAGCAAGAGGAGTGCGATAGCACAAGGATTAAACCCATCGAGTAAGCCCGCAAAAAGAACTGTTAGAAACCCAACAAACCCAGTTATTTTTGCATAAGCACTACCTTCTTCAACACTAACATCACGCAATGGTTGATTACTGGCATCGTAAATATCACCGCTATCAACAGCGTTTTGAATATCGCTTAACCCTTCATAATAAGTATCACCAACAAAGACAACCGGAACATATAAATTATCTCGATTGTACGTTTCGTTAAACGCAGAAAAGACATCTAGCGCAGTCACTTCAACCAACGTATTATCTTGATCATAGTAAGCATATTCATCTATTGGATCATCAACCATAAGGTCATAAACAACAACGGTAATCCCTTGGTCTTCCATTTTTTTAATATAATCTTGATCTTCATAGTAGACATTGTTAGGGCCATTTGGATAGCCTTGTAACTCAGCACACACCAAACAAGTGGTTTCTTTAAAATAGACGGCAATACGACCATTGTCTGCGGATATCTTTTGTGGAGACAAAAGGCCAAATAAAACTAGTATGAATACAAACAAAAATCGCTTTATTGCTTTCATATCATGCACTTCTCTCTAAGTAAATTTTTCTACACTATCATTATAAATCGAGAGCCTATAACAAGTCAAATAATCATGCAAATTAATTTTCCGGTCTTAGTGTCAAATCTTTTTGGAAAATAAATGATATAATAAAAGAAACATTATGAAGAGTGGTGGAACCCCCATGGGGGTTCGCTATTTTTTTAAGAAAAAATAGTGCTATGTGTCATTTGTTTGTACCACTTGTATTT
>JAIPGE010000105.1 GCA_021736285.1 Candidatus Izemoplasma sp. | reverse complement strand
ACAATCTCGACGAAGAATGAGAAACTCAGTACAATCACAAAAGTCGTCGTTAGTTCAGGAATGATAGTCGTTAAAATATGCCTAAGAATATGTCTAAAAATAATTTGTCGACGATTCAATCCCTTTGCCCGCAGCATAGAAACAAAGTCTTCATTCATCTCATCAATCACTTCTGCCCTTGTTAAACGAATAATATTAGCAAGTGGCCAAAAAGAGAGCGCTAATACTGGAATAATAAGACCTGTTAATTGATTTAATAAGCCCTCTCCTACTTGAGGATAAATCGGTGCTAAAATCTTCAAGTAATAACCAAAAAATAATATCAATCCAATAATCATAATATAAATCGGAATAGAACTAATCACAAGTACCACATTAACAACTATCTTATCAAAGATACTATCCTTATATACTGCTGATAAAATGCCAATAACCAATCCAAAAGTAACATAAAACCAATAAGCTGCAAGATTCATAACGATGGTGATTGGCATTTTGCTAACAACAAGACCCCACGCTGGGATTTTAAATATATCACTGGTACCAAAATTCCAATCACTTATAACATTCTTTAAAAATATTTTATAATGTTCCCATGCAAGTGCAACATCCTCTGAGAAGGGGTGGGGCATAGACCACTTAGCCATCATTACCATGTCACCAACAAAATGAATGATCGAGACTATGATAAATAATGTTACTATCATGAAGAACAAGCGTATGACTATATAACGTAACATTCACACACACCTCCTTTTATTTTGCACAACAATACATTATACCAAGAAATAACAATAAAAAAAAGAGTGTTTTTTTAATCACTCTAATCATTTTAATTGTAATTTTTTTCAAATAGCTAATTTATTAAGAAATAGATCACCACAATAACGCCAAGAACAATTCGATAATACCCAAAAACTTTAAAATCATGTTGTTTGATATAGGCAATTAAAAACCGAATCGCAACAATACTTGTGGTAAAAGCAACAACCATGCCAATACCTAACATACTTAATTCTAATGTGGTGAAATCAAGTCCAAATTTCATAATTTTTAATAAACTTGCGCCGACCATAACAGGAATACTTAAAAAGAAACTAAACTCAGCAGCTACAAATCGACTCGTGCCAAGAACCAATCCTCCAATAATTGTTGCACCTGATCGTGATGTCCCAGGAATTAACGAAAGGACTTGAAACATTCCAATCATAAACGCGGTTCTATATGTTAAATGTGATAGTGAGGTTACAGTTGGTTGTTTGCCTTTAAGGAATGTTTCCACAACAATAAAAACAATACCATAGACAACCAACATAACAGCCACAGTGATATAGTTATATAAGGTATCATTTAACCAATCATCTAATAACAACCCAAAGACAGCGGCAGGTATTGACGCAATAATAATTTTCAACCATGTGTTGAGCACATCACGACGTTTTTGTTGATCTTGAATAAAGGGATTTAATTTCTTGAAAAAGATAACCCCCACTGCCGCTATTGCACCAAGTTGAATTACAACCAAAAACACCTCTTTAAACTCATTGCTCATGTTTAAATTGATAAATTCATCAACTAATATCATATGTCCTGTACTCCTAATCGGTAACCACTCGGTAATTCCTTCAACAATACCAATAATAATCACTTTTAAAATATCAATCACTTATAGTCCCCCTTTATAATTGCTTTTTTAATTATATAACAAAACACCTTATTATACAAAAAAATAGTGGTGGATCACCAGGTTAGAACAACGAAACTTGTTCAAATTGGTTGGGCAATGTTTTTAGATAGTCAAACACCGCTTTTTGTTGATACATTATATTGTGTTTTTGACATGTCTTTTCGACATAATCTTTAATCGCATAATGGTTGGGAGAAAAACATTCATATTGATCTTTGAACATGGTTTGGTAACGGTGTTTTACCCCTGGGAAATAGTGATCGAGTTGGGTGTAGAAATACTCTCGATTACCAGTTCTCAATGTGAGCCCCGCTCCAAAGAAAACAATCCCTTTAACCCGGGCTTTAATACAATAGTCCAACAATCCTTTGATATTATCCAACGTATCATTTATAAAGGGGAGTAATGGCAATAACCACACTACGGTTTCAATACCATTATCCGCTAATATCTTCAGCGTTTCAAACCGCTCTTTTGTGGTAGAAACATTTGGTTCAAGAATCTTACAAAGGTCTTCATCATATGTTGTTAACGTCATTTGAACAATCGCTTTACTGCGGTGATTGATTTTCTTTAACAATGCTAAATCACGTAATAGTAACGCAGATTTTGTTTGTAGTGTCACACCAAATCCATGTTGATAAATAGTTTCAAGCGCTTGTTGTGTTAGTTTTGTCTTTTGCTCGAGTGGGATATAAGGATCTGTCATTGCCCCAGTAGAAATCATACATTTCTCTCGTTTGCTTCTTAATTTTTGATCAAGTAATGCAATCGCATTTTCTTTCACTTCAATATCTTCAAAAGGATGATTCATCTGATAACACACACTACGCGAATCACAATAAATACAACCGTGGCTGCAGCCACGGTATAGATTCATACCATTGGTTTTTGACAAGATGCCTTTCACTTTTTTATAATGCATATAATCATCCTCAATAAATTGTTAAATCACATTATCCTGCATCACTTTTGTTAGTTCTAAGACGTGTTTTTTTATCGTTTCTAAGACATCTTCTTTAGGTGTCCCTTCAAATGTTTTATCTTCAATAAACCGCCATTTCATACGGTAATTATCTATGATTGTATGTAAGTCCCGTGTTGCGCCTTCATTCCAAGCAAATGATCCGAAATAAAAAGCATGTTTATTCGTAATCTTTTTGCGACCAAGTTCATCAATTGCATGAGCAACTGGTGGGAACATTTTATATTCATACGTTGAAGCAGCAATAATAACCCCTGCTGATTGAAACACATTGGTAACCATTTCGCTAATGCTTGTATATGGCATATGTACGGAATGTACTGTAACACCTACTTCATTAAGTACTTTTTCAGTATATTTTACAGCTTTTTTAGTTGAACCATACATACTCCCCCAGATAATCGTTACAGCATTTTTTCCAAACCCATTAGCGTATTGTGTAAACCGCTCATAATCATCAATAATTTGGTTAGGATTATCCCGGTAGAGGGGACCATGTCCTGGCGCAATCATTGCCACATCAAGCGACCGTGTTTTTGTAATTGCGCGTTTGACCATTGGTGAAAATGTTGTTAAAACATTTGAAAAATAACGGATTGCTTCTTTTTCAAAAAACGACACATCTTCTTTTCTTATTTCATCATCAAAATAAGCATCTTTCAATGTTCCAAAAGCACCATACATATCACATGAAAATAATGTTTTAGTACTTTTTTCCAAAGTTAACATCGTTTCTGGCCAATGCACATTTGGAATCGGATGAAAGGTAAGCACTTTGCCATTACCTAAATCAATACTATCACCTTCATCAACTACCACAACATCAATATCGTCCCCATAAAAAGAGCGAACCATTGGAACACCTTTTTGTGTTGTAACGAGTTTAAAATGATTGTTTATCTCTTTAAAATCTTCAATCCATCCTGAATGATCTGGTTCCATATGATTAACTATTAGGTAATCAATTTTAGAGGGATCAATATCAATCTCACCTAAACTATCATAGAGTGTTTTAGGAACACCATCCCATCCGATAACACCATCAATAATGGCTGTTTTTTCGCCTTTAACAATATATGAATTCATTGTAACACCATGCGGTAACGCCCACATGCTTTCAAACATCATATCTTCAACACTCATTGAAAGTAAATAAATTCCTTTTTCAATTTGTTTTTTAAACATTTTATGCCTCCTTTATACGTGTCCATTAACACCATTCCAATTATATCGAATAACAACGTTTTGTTCAAGTTATTCAGTTTAAATCTTTGATTTGAGCAACAAAAATCCGTATCTAGCGACACTCACTAAATACGGATTACAGTAAATACATTAGACAGCACATGAAAAAAGGTTATATTAGTTATCATTTTCACTTTGTTCTACAGTAGACTCTTCTTGATTTTGTAGTAAATAAGTAAAACTATAATTAGGATCTAACTCAATTAAAACAACAAAAGTGAGCATCCCGATACCCCCTTGACCTTTTCCAGTAAAATAGCCTAAGATGAGTTGAAATGCAATTGCAAATAACGCATAAATAATAATTTTTAGTTTACTCATTATGATTCTCCATTCTTAATTTTTTTCTGGTTTTTTGATTTCGCATTAGGTATCATATATGAAAATCTAAACCGCGGATCTAATTCAACCAAGAATCCAAAGGTAAGTATGCCAATACTGCCCTGGCCAAAGCCCGTTAATTGTCCAATCAGAATTTGGACAACGATACCAATCAAAGCATATAAAACCAATATAAATTTCAAGACAATCACATCCTCTTATAATGCTATATTATACTATATGAGTCATCGTTTTATTAGCATCTTATTTCTAAATTAGATTACCACTCATATTTATATTATACCGCGCATGGCATATTTATCAATAGTTAAAAATACACTTGTCCTAAGCAATACAATATCGATTGAATTATTAAAGCCATACAAAAAAAGACTTGCACATTGGTTTTGCACAAGTCCTTTGACAATTACTGATTGTAAAAAAGCATTACATATTGTAATTAGGTTTTTAGATACTTTTTCCTCTAAAGTATTATATATTACAATTTAATTTAATTTAATTATAGATGTATTTATTCTATTGTTTTGTTGATTTTGAATCATAATTTTTATCTCTTTGACAGAAGGGACTCTACCAACAATTTTGACGTTTTCATTAATCACTAATGCTGGCGTATTCATAATATTGTATGCCATGATCTCTTTTAAGTCTTCTACCTTCGTAACAACAATATCATCTCGTTCTAGTTGTTTAAGTGCTCGCTTGACCTGTTTGACTGTTACCTTACATTTAGAGCAACCTGGTCCTAATACTTTTATTTCCATTAAAATTTCACCTAGAAACGGTATTCTTTGCTGGTAACCAATGGGTGGTTTTATTGGCAATCCTAACCAATGTTAACATTACAGGGACTTCGACCAAT
>JAIPGE010000104.1 GCA_021736285.1 Candidatus Izemoplasma sp. | reverse complement strand
TGACGACTTTTTCAAAATGGTAATCTTGTATCAGTAACTTGGCGATGTTACTTTTACCGCTTGCACTCGCCCCAATGAGAATCAACATACAATCACCTCAAATATATAATCACATTATACCGTAATTTGATTTAAAAGTATAGATAATATCGGTCATTTATGAAATTTGGGTGTACGTTCTGTTAAAAAGAATGTATAATAAAAATAGATAACTAAAAAAAGGAGAGAAACTATGCTAATTATTACAAACGCTCATATCAAAACAATGAGTGGTAACGACATTCATAATGGCAGTATATTGGTTGAAGATGGAAAAATTAAACAAGTTGGTCAATTTGACGTAAGCACTTATAAAGATGCTGATGTCATTGATGCTGAGGGGAAACTTGTTACCCCCGGATTAGTTGATCCACATTGTCATATTGGAATTATGGAAGAAGGAATTCGTTTTGAAGGAAACGACACCAATGAAATTAGTGGACCAATTTATCCAGAATTGCGCGGGATTGATAGTGTCTATGTAAAAGATATGGCTTTTGATTATACCGTAAAAGCAGGCGTTACAACTGTCAATACAGGACCAGGAAGTGCCAACATTATTGGTGGTACATTTACGGCAATGAAAACATATGGTGAAACTGTTGATGATATGATTATCAAAGAAGAGACATGTATGAAAATGGCATTAGGAGAAAACCCAAAACGGGTTTATGGTAGCGATAAAAAAAATCCAGCAACACGAATGGCAAGTGCTGCTTTAATGCGTGAATGGCTATTCAAGGCAAAAGAATATTACGATAAAATCAAAGCATATGAAGCAGGCGAAGAAGATGCATCTAAACCAGGATTTGATATGAAACTACATTCTTTAATGCGTGTCTTTGATGGGATGTTAGTTAAAATTCATGCGCATCGTGCAGATGATATTATGACCGCAATCCGTATTATCAAGGAATTTGATTTAAACGCAACGATTGATCATGCGACAGAAGCCCACTTAATTCCAAAACAAGTCAAACAATCAGGTGTGCCACTTATCATTGGTCCAACACTGGGAATGGCTTCAAAATATGAACTTGTTAATAAATCTTTCAAATCTGCAAAAGTTTTAGAAGATCATAATATTCAATTTGCAATCATGACAGACCATCCTGTGATTACACTTGATACAATGTTAGTTCAAGCTGCCTTATTTATAAAAGAAGGCTTTTCAGAAGATGAGGCACTAAAATCTCTTACCATCACTTCTGCAAAAGTAAATGGTATTGAAGATAGAGTTGGATCGCTCGAAAAAGGGAAAGATGCAGATATCGTTATATGGAATGGGCCACTATTTGATATTATGACTAGAGCACAAACTGTCATTATCAATGGTGAGGTAGTACATACTTTAAAATAATTTACATAAAATCAATAACTGTTATTTAATAAAAAGTATGGTATACTGTAAACGAGGTGATAATGTTGCAAAATACAACAAACAATGGTTTGAAGTTGTTAGGGGTGCTCATTCGCTATAATCGCAATCAAAAAGGGCTATCATTACGGCAATTAGCTAAATTATCAAATATGTCACATACACTGATATCTACTATAGAAACAGGTAAAGTTGTCCCTAATAAAGATACCTTAATTGATTTGTTTAATGTGCTTGATATTGATTTTTACGATAGTGATGTTTTAAAGAACGATTTTAATAATTTGTCAAAAAAATTAAAAAGACATCTTTTTAATTATGAATTTGAAGAAGCTAAAGGTATTGCTGAAGCCATTTTCAAGCATGAGAATGAATATCAAAACTCACCATTACTCATCGAGTATACATTAGTGAAGTATTTATATTTGGTTTTGCCATTTGATAAAACGATTAATTATGATGCGCAATTGGCTACATTGGAATCTGTATTTGAGTATCTAACCAACGAACAAAAGCAAATGTGGTTATTTATCAAAGGTGTCAATTTTAGCAATACACGACGATTTAACAAAGCAACTGAGTATCTTTTGCAAGCTAGAAAACTAGGTGATCATCATCTTGAACCATATATTAATGCAATCATAACGTATGCATATGTACATAGGTATATGTTTATGGACGCAATTGAAACAGGTCGAGCAACAATATTAGAACTTGAAAAGATCATGAATTATAAATGGGCAATGGACGTACGATTAAGTCTGGGTAAAGCATTTAGTTTGGTACGACGATTTGATAAAGCAAAAGAACTATATGATAAAGTACGAAAATTTGCTTACCAATATGATGTCGCTTTATTACAAAACAAATGTGATTTGTTTACTGCCGAAATGTATCATCGTAAGAATGATCTAGAAATGGCACGACACTATATTCAAAAAGTCTTTCATAAGGGAATATATTACTATTATGCGGCGATGCATATCTATGGAAAACTTGGGGATAAAGATCGGATCATCGATATGTTCAAAACAATACAACATTTGGACGATTATCAATTTTCATACAGAAGTCGTTTGATTTTTGCAATTATGAAAAAAATGTTTATTTTAGAAGACCGTACAAGTGAAGAATATGCAAAACAACTAGAAGAAGTGCTTGATATTTCATTTCGTGGTGAACAACAAGAAACAATTGAAGTTGCTAGTGAATTATTGATGGAATATTATCACCAAAAGCGCCAGTATAAGCGTGCTTTTGAATATTGTGAACAAGCTTATAAAGTCCGACGTTATGGTGTTGATTATCTTTCCGATAATTAAATAATTAAACTTTATATTAAATATGTGGTATAGTGTAAATTTACGTTTATATCTTGTGTTATTTATAATTTTTTAGTATTATATTTACGTGTAATATAAGGGCGGATTAGAGATGGGAAACAGAGGAAAGTTAAATTTTAGGGTTAGGACCCAACTAATCTAAAGGAAATAACAGGAGAATCCTGTTATTTTTTTTGTATCCTTGCTTTTCAGTAGATGAAAGATTAAAATTGTATTAGAGAGTCAGGTGAATATGATGAAAATTACTCAGTCACATAAACTATTAATTTTTATTGGTTTAATCTTAACCACAATATATATATTGGTTGCGACGGTTTTTATCGCCACTGAATTTCAATATGTACATGATAGTACCGAACGGCATGTTGAAACAGTTGCTAAGATATACGCCAAGGATGAAGAAGTCATTCGGGGACTATTACAAAACGAGATGGATTTAGAACAATACTTATATCCACTGTTTCAAGTATCAAATCAGTTATCATATTTTGTTATTTATAATACCAATGAACAAATTGTTGGCCATTCTGATTCTTCACAAATCGGTGAATCGCTTGAGTGCATCGAAGCAAGGGCTGTTTTCGAAGGTGAAGAAATTTTATGCGAGAGTTCTTTATTTAGTAAGGAAGACCTTCAATCATTTGTCCCAATTTATAATGGCCAATCGATTATTGGAATCATGAGTATTGGCGTAAGTGCCGATGACCTTTGGGATCAAAAAATTCATCAGATCGAGCGTATTGTTGTTATTTTCTTTGTTGGTATCTTGTCAAGTTGGGGGGGGTTATGGTATTTTTCTAAAAAATATCAACACCGATTATTGGGCTATCAACCGAATGAAATTGCATTGTTGTATTCTGAAAATAAATCCCTTATTGATCAATTGGAACAAGCTGTTATCACAGTTGATATTAATTATAAAATTACAACCATCAATCCAATGGGAATGCATATGTTTGGCCTTACTAAAGAAGATATTGGCAAAGATATTAAAGGTGTATTTCCTTATGTCGCTTTGAAAGATATTATTCAAAATCGATCACATGTTGAAGATGAGTATATAAAAATAAAACAACATAAATTAATTATGAATGTTTATACACTATATCAAGGTTCTAATGTTATTGGGGCAACGGTTATCTTTAGATCATATTTAGAAGTCGATACATTAATTAATCAAATTAAAGGATATCGGCAAATTGCAAGTGCCTTAAGAAGCCAAAAACATGAATTTCAGAACAAACTTCATGTTATATTAGGATTGATTAAAATGGGCGACCATGAAAAAGCAGAAAATTATATCACAGAAAATGTTTATAAAACAAATTTGGCTAGTGATTATTACTCATCCCGAATTAAAGATGATCGTGTACTTGCATTATTTATTGGAAAAGAAATTCAATGTACAGAGAATAATATTCAACTGATGTTAACAAGTGATTCGTTCTTAGATAAAGAACATACGCCAATCACATCAGATGATGTTATTTTGGTTCTTGGGAATTTGATTGATAATTCCTGTGACGCTTACACAGAATCAGAAAAAGTTGATAAAAAAATTGTTGTTGATATCATCGAAGACGAAGAACAATTAATGATTGCTGTTATTGATCAAGCAGGAGGGATTGATCCAACAGTAAGAGAACACATATTTGAACGAGGAATAACCACAAAAATGGGAGATTCTCGTGGAACAGGACTCGCACTTGTTAATGAAATCATCAGACTTCATGATGGTGAGAAAACAATCGAAAGTTCATCAGAAGAAACAAAAATCGAAATCAAGTTAATGAAGGTGAAAATATGAAAATGAACATTTTAATCGTTGAAGACGATCCAATGGTTGCCCACATTCATAAGCATTATTTAGAAGAGTTAAAAAACTTTGATATCATTAAAGTTATTGACAATGGACTAGATGCATTTGAGTTTATTAAACTTAATGAAAGTAAAATCGATCTTGTTATTTTAGATGTTCATATGCCAAAACTGAGTGGACTTGAGATGTTAAAATTGTTAAGAGAAGAAGGAAGCACAATTTCAGTTATTCCAATTACTGCAATTAACGACAATAAGACCATAAGTGAATTTCTAAATTTGGGTATTGTTGATTATCTAGTTAAACCATTCACCCAAGAACGGTTTAATCAAGCCGTACTAAAATGTGAATTGAAATACAAAATGTTTGAAACCCATAACGAATTATCACAAAAGCAACTCGATCAAATGTTAAACATAGCTACCAATTCAGAACTTCCTAAAGGATTACAAGAAAACACGCTTAGCCATATCATTCAATCTCTTAAAGCATTCAAAGGCGATCTTGTTGATGTTGAGACTATTAGTGAGGCAACGAATCTTAGT
>JAIPGE010000103.1 GCA_021736285.1 Candidatus Izemoplasma sp. | reverse complement strand
ACTGAAGTGTTCATTAAACTTTATAAAAAAGGATTAATCTACCGTGGTGAACGAATTATAAACTGGGATGTTCAAGCGAATACCGCGTTATCAAATATTGAAGTAGAACATAAAGAGCTAAAAGGAGCTTTTTATTATTTCAAGTATCCTTTAGAAAATAGTGATGACTATTTAGAAATTGCAACGACACGTCCTGAAACAATGTACGGTGATACCGCACTAATGGTCCATCCTGAAGATGACCGGTTTAAAGACTATATTGGCAAAAAAGCCTATATTCCAGGCACGGATAGACTTATTCCAGTTATTGAAGACGAATATGTTGATCGAGAATTTGGTACGGGGTGTGTAAAAGTTACGCCTGCGCATGACCCAAATGACTTTGAAGTTGGGGTTCGACATGATTTAGAGAAAATTTTATGTATGAATGAAGACGGTACGATGAATGCATTTGCTGGTAAATATGAAGGTATGGACCGTTTTGAATGCCGAAAAGCATGCGTTAAAGATTTACAAGAAGTTGGACTTTGTACCAAAATTGAAGAGATCACCCACAATGTTGGACATTCAGAACGTACTGGGGTTGTCGTTGAACCAAGAATGAGCAAACAATGGTTTGTTAAGATGAAACCCCTTAGTGACCAAGCAGTTGATGAATCACAAGTTGAATTTGTGCCAAAACGCTTTGAAAAAACATTCTTACATTGGATGGATGGCACACTTGACTGGTGTATTTCTAGACAATTATGGTGGGGTCACAGGATTCCTGCATGGTACAAAGATGATGAAGTATTTGTTGGTAAAGATGCGCCAGAAGGTGACGGCTGGCAACAAGATAAAGATGTTTTAGATACATGGTTTAGCAGTGCACTATGGCCATTTAGTACCCTTGGTTGGCCAGAAAAAACCGCTGATTTTAAACGGTATTACCCAACCGATGTTATGGTGACAGGGTATGATATCATCTTCTTTTGGGTCGCACGAATGATCTTCCAAGGATTAGAATTCACCGGAGAATCACCATTTAAATATTGCTTAATTCATGGTTTAATTCGTGATCGTGATGGCCGTAAAATGAGCAAATCACTTGGCAATGGTGTTGATCCCTTAGAGATTAAAGAAACTTACGGTATCGATACCTTACGCTATTTTCTAACAACGAATTCAGCACCAGGAATGGACCTTCGCTTTGAAATTGAAAAGGTTGAGTCCTCTTGGAATTTCATTAATAAGTTGTGGAATATTTCTCGTTTTGTGTTGATGAATTTAGATGATTTAGCATATACCGATATTGAAATTGATACGGATAAACTATCAATGGCTGACGAATGGATTTTAACCCGGCTTAATGCCACGATAAAAAGCATGGACTACAATTATGAGAAATTTGAATTTGGCGAAGTGGCACGTGCGATTCACATTTTTAGTTGGGAAGAATTTGCGGCATGGTATGTTGAAATTGCTAAAATTGATCTCTTTGGTGATGATGAGGAGCGTAAACAAACCGTGCGTTCTATCTTAGCTTATGTGTTATTGGATATTATGAAGCTATTACACCCATTTATGCCATTTGTTACAGAAGAAATTTATCAAAAATTACCACATGATAATGACTCAATAATGGTTGCTTCATGGCCGGTACCAATTGAGGAATTTGATAACAATATGTCTAAGAAAAACTTTGAAATGATTCAAGAAATGATTAAACAAACCCGCAACATCCGGCAAAAATATGATGTTGCGCCATCAAAAGCAATCGATGTTTATATCAAAACATCAGATGATATTAAAGTGGTACTTGAACAAAATAGTTCGATAATTAAACGATTTATCAACCCTAAAACCCTACTTATTGATAAAAATATAACAACTGATAAAGAAGTCGTGAGCATTGTATTAAGCGATTTAGAACTATTATTACCACTTGGATCACTGGTCGATATCAATCAAGAAATTGCTCGGTTAAAAGATGAGTTATCTCGTTTGACAGGTGAAATTAAGCGCTGTGAAGGCATGTTATCAAATAAAAATTTTGTTGATAAAGCGCCAGCGTTTAAAGTTAATGAAGAAAAAGACAAACTCGCTGATTATCAAGAACAATACGATACTGTATCAAAACGGCTTAAGGAATTAACTCACTAATGTTCAAAACAATTGATTCAGCGATAAAATGGATTGAATCAGTTAAAAAGTTCGGAAGCAAACTAGATTTGTCACGAATGCATTTGGCGTGTGAGATACTGGGGCATCCAGAACGTGATTTAACCGTGATTCACATTGCTGGAACAAATGGCAAAGGATCAACTGTCGCTTTTTTAAATGCCATGTTGCGTGAAGCAGGTTATCATGTAGGGACTTACACCAGCCCCTACATTGTCCGTTTTAATGAACGAATATCACTAGATGATACACCGATTAGTGATGACACATTGTTAACCTATATTAATCAGGTTTATGACTTACACTATCGCGTTTTAAAAGAACATGGCCAAGTCATTACATTCTTTGAATTGGTCACATTGATATCATTTCTATACTTTAAAGATCAAGCACCAGACTTTGTGCTTTATGAAGTTGGTCTAGGGGGAACACTCGATGCGACCAATGTAGTCCACCCTATACTCACCGCAATCACGTCAATTAGCTATGACCATATGTCTGTTTTAGGGAATACATTATCATCAATTGCATTGAATAAACTAGGCATTGTAAAACCGGGGATTCCTTTAATCACGACAGTCGATCAAGCAGAATTAAAACCCCTCTTTAAAAAAGTTACTAAAGAGAGAGATGCCCCCTATTATCCTATTGATGTGAATGATATTGATAAAAGTTTGTGTGCGAACAAGAATGCTTTTACCTATCATGGGATGACCTATGAGATTCCGTTACTTGGTAGTCATCAACCAAACAATGCCGTGTTGGCAATTGAACTTATGGCCCAGTTAAAAAACATGAAAAAGATTACCTATCAAGATCATATGGTACAAGCAGGGTTATTGAAAACGACGTGGCCAGGCCGGATGGAGAAATTTGGCAATACGTTCTTAGATGGGGCACATAATATTGGCGGCATTCAAGCTTTAGCCGAAACCGTTCATACATTATTTCAAGACCAAACGGTGCATGTCCTGTATACATCGATGGCAGATAAAGAGTATTTTGATGTGATTCAAGTGATTGAACGATTTGCGGATACGATTACATTTACACAATTTGATTATCCACGCTGTGAAACAGCGCGTAACCTCTATCAAGTTTCTTTACATCCAAATAAAGATCAATCAATCAATCCAATTGATGCATATGAAAGACTGAATGCCATTTATCCGAATGATATTATTCTCATTACGGGAAGTCTTTATTTTGTCAGTTTGATGCGTAAACACTTAATAAACGAAAGTACTCAGTAAATTGAGTACTTTTTTTGAGAAAAGAGCGACTGATAACAGTATGATATGATTGAATGGAGTGATAAAATGTATATGATTAAAGAAATGCCTAGCCAAGAGAGGCCCCGTGAAAAAATGTTACAATTTGGGAAACAGGCATTGTCAAATGTTGAACTAATTGCTATTATTTTACGGACTGGGTATCAGCAAAAGAATGTTTTAGAACTTTCAAAAACGATTGCTTATCAAAAAGAAACCCTTAAAGATGTGGCCTTGATGTCGATTGAAGAACTCTGTGATATCAAAGGAGTAGGACCATCTAAAGCCATTCAATTACTCGCAGCATTTGAACTTGGTAAACGCACTGCTCAAGAAGTGTCAAAAGAACAATTAGTGTTGTCTTCCCCCGAATCCATTTATTCTTATATTAAACACGACATTGCGAATCAAAATCAAGAACATTTTATCGCTCTATTTTTTACCACCAAGGGGGCATTGATTAAACATGAAACATTATTCATTGGCACTCTTAATAGTGCCGTAGTGCATCCTCGTGTCCTCTTCAAAAAAGCGGTGCTTCATTCAGCAGCTTCGTTTGTGGTATGTCATAACCATCCTAGTGGAGACCCAACACCTTCGCAAAACGACTTAAAAATTACAAAAACAATTAAAGAAAACGCAACAATGATGGCAATCGTCTTTATGGATCATGTCATTATTGGTAAAGACAAATACTTTTCGTTTAAAGAAAAGGGGCTTCTTTAGTGAATATGTCTTGCAATTTATATAAAAGTTAGTATAATTAATATGGTGCGTTGAATGAACCCAATATAATCATTGACAAACAGGTGAATATTTGATATCATTTTTACGCTACACATAAGGCATACCGCACAGAAAAGGTATTAAAGCATAGCACCTTAATGGCGCGTCTTAAAAAATAATGAGGAGGTGCTTTAATGTACGCAATTATTGAAACAGGTGGAAAACAAGCAAAAGTATCTGAGGGATCAACAATTTACGTTGAAAAATTAGATGCCGAAGTTGATGACACTGTGACATTCGATAAAGTTTTACTTGTCGGTGGCGAAAATCTTCAAATTGGAAACCCATATGTAGAGGGTGTCACTGTAGAAGGAAAAGTCGAAAAACAGGGTAAACAACGAAAAATCATTGTTTTCAAAATGAAACCTAAAAAGAAATATCGTCGTAAACAAGGTCATAGACAACCTTATACGAAACTAACTATTACAAAAATTAACGCGTAGATAGAATTTAAATTATTGGAGGTGACTACGATGTTATTAGAAATTAATATTTTAAAATGTATGGCTTCTAAAAAAGGTGTAGGTTCAACGAAGAACGGTCGTGACAGTGAATCAAAACGCTTAGGATCAAAAGTAGCTGATGGTCAATTCTGTAGTGCGGGTTCTATCATTTATCGTCAACGTGGCACAAAGGTTCATCCAGGTAACAATGTTGGGATCGGTGGAGACGATACCCTATACAGTAAAGTTGATGGCTTTGTAAAATACGAACGAATTGGTAGAAATCGGAAACAAGCATCCGTATATTCAGAATAAACCACATGGCAAATCACATCGTGATTTGCCATTTTCATTGTTTCTTAGTATACTTAGTATATCTTTTCTCGAGGTGTCAATATGATAGAATTAGCTAAAGCAAAGGATCTTTCAACCCTTGATGCCATTGCAAAACGGACAAACACACATATGCAAAAACAAAATATACCGCAATGGACACTTGCCTATCCACGAAAAACACATT
>JAIPGE010000102.1 GCA_021736285.1 Candidatus Izemoplasma sp. | reverse complement strand
AAAGTACGACCTTAACGCTAGCTAATGACAATTTTCAACACAAAGCTAGAGGTGCACGAATGCGTTTTTTTAAAACAATCGCTGATCGATATAACACAACACAAATTGTGTTAGCTCATCATTTAGATGATCAGGTTGAAACAATCTTAATGCGGATCATCCGCGGCTCTGCCTTCCAAGGATATAGTGGTATGACCTCTTTATATCAAGAAGATGGCTATACTTTTATTCGCCCCTTATTAAACACACCAAAAACTATGATTGCAGCTTATGCAAAAGAAAACAAGATTACTTATTTTAATGACCATACCAATCAGGAAATGATTTATACAAGAAATCGCTTGCGTCATAAAATTATTCCGTTAATTGAAGCTGAAAATCCAAAATATCGTGAGAAATTTCAACAATTATCTGATTATATTGAAATGGCAAACGACATGATTGAACCAACCATTAATACATTTATTGAAACACATTATGAGAACCAGACATTTCCTATCGAAGCCTTTAATCAATTGTACCCCTTACAAAAGATATCCGTTCTCCAACATCTCATTAACGATATCACAAATAACACCATTGAAGTTTCTTATGAACAATATATGGAGATGATTGCACTGTGTTTAAATCAAACACCAAATCAATCACTAACATTAAATCAAACCTATCAATTTGTGACATCATATGATACAATTACCGTTTCAAAGACCACAGAAACGCCTTCAATTTATCTTAAAATAACAACCCCAGGGTGCTATCAAGTGACAGATAATCAAGGCTTTATTATAACGGATAATAAAATAGACCAAAAACATAGAAATTATTTTGAATTATGGTATAATGAATTAGTGTTTCCACTTTACTTGAGAACACGCCAAAATGGTGATAGAATAGTTCTTAATGTGGGTACTAAAAAAATTAAAGATGTTTTGATTGATCAAAAAATTTCGCTTAAAAAACGCGATACCCTCGTGTTACTCGCAAATGACACGCACGTTCTCTGGATTCCAGGGATTAAAACCGCTCATCAAGATCAATCAAAACCCAATAAACTGTACATTTATGAGGTGACAAAATGTTAGACAAAGACATTGAAAAAATATTATTAACTGAATCTGAAATCAATCAAATCGCGAAACGTCTTGGTAAACAACTTACCGAAGAATATAAAGATAAATATCCAATTGTTGTTGGTTTATTAAAAGGCTGTGTACCATTTATGGGCAATCTAATCACACATATGGATATGCATCTAGAAATTGAATTTATGGACGTTTCTAGTTACCATGGCGGCATTGAATCTAGTGGCGATATCAAAATTTCGAAAGATTTAGATGTGGCTGTGCAAAACCGACACATTATTATCGCAGAAGATATCGTTGATACTGGAAGAACAATTAAAGTTATTATGGATTTATTAAAATATAGAGGCGCAAAAAGCGTAAGCGTGGTAACACTACTCGATAAACCCGAAGGCCGTGTCGTAAATCTTGATCCGGAGTATATCGGACAAACGATCCCAAAGGAATTTGTGGTTGGATATGGCCTTGATTTCGATGAAAAATATCGGAACCTACCATATGTTGGCGTTTTAAAAAAAGAAGTCTATATGAAGTAAGGAGCGAAAATTATGGCAACCAAACAAACGAAACCACCGACTAGCAGGTTAGGTAATTTAGTTGTTATCTCAATTATATTACTATTTATTTTCGGTGCTGTTTATGTCTTCACCTATAATGAAGACCAACCTATAGAATATGATTATGCAACCTTTACACAAAAATTAGCAGATGGCGAAGTCGCTTCAATGGAATCGACACCTATCAGTGGTGACATGAATATTGGGGCCTTTCTCATTGAAGGGCAACTTAAAAATGATTCAAGTTTTGTGATTGAGGTTCCGACAACTGAAGTTTTAAATGATCTTATCGTCAAAGCAGAAGCCCAAGATGTCGAATATAGCCATACCCCAGGATCAAGCTATGGTTTTTGGAATATCTTAGCTATTTTAGGACCAATCCTGATTTTGATTGTGATTGTGGCTGTCTTTATGCGGAATAACGGGGGTAACCGACAAGCATTTGATTTCGGTAAAAACCGTGCCAAATTAAACCGTAAAAAAACCACAACGTTTGATAATGTTGCTGGTGTTGAAGAAGAAAAAGAAGAATTAGCAGAATTAATTGACTTTTTAAAAAATCCTAAAAAGTATATGAGTTTAGGGGCACGTATTCCTACTGGGGTCTTATTAGTTGGTGCACCTGGAACCGGGAAAACACTTCTTGCAAGAGCTGTTGCCGGAGAAGCAAGTGTTCCGTTTTACTCGATTAGTGGTTCAGACTTTGTCGAAATGTTTGTTGGTGTTGGTGCCTCACGTGTTCGTGATATGTTCAAAAACGCCAAACAAAATTCACCGTGTATTGTCTTTATTGATGAAATTGATGCGGTTGGTCGACAACGTGGTGCTGGACTTGGTGGTGGACACGATGAACGTGAACAAACCTTAAACCAATTACTGGTTGAAATGGATGGATTTGGAACCAATTCAGGAATAATCATTATGGCAGCAACAAATCGCCCTGATGTATTAGATCCTGCCTTATTACGCCCTGGTCGTTTTGATCGTCAAATCACTATTGGACGCCCAGACATCAAAGGTCGAAGAGCGATCTTAGAAGTGCATGCACGAAACAAGAAAATTGATCCTAAAGTCACATTTGATGATATTGCACGAAGAACTCCTGGTTTTACAGGTGCTGATTTAGAAAACTTACTCAATGAAGCAGCGTTACTTGCTGCTCGTGAAAATAAACCTCATATCAAAATTTATCATATCGATGAAGCGGTAGATCGTGTTATGATGGGGCCAGCGAAAAAATCACGCGTCTTTACCAAACATGAACGTGACTTTATTGCCCACCATGAAGCGGGACACGCTGTGCTCGGTATCAAACTTGACAATGCAAATATTGTTCATAAAGTTACCATAATTCCCCGGGGAGAAGCTGGCGGTTATGCCTTAATGTTACCTGAGGAAGAAGAAAGTTTCTTACAAACACGAAAAAGTTTAACAGATCAAATTACAGGATTACTAGGGGGTCGCGTTTCCGAAGAAATTATTTTTAACGAAGTCTCGACAGGGGCGCAAAATGATTTTCAAAAAGCAACCGCAATTGCACGCAGTATGGTAACCGAATATGGAATGAGTTCGCTTGGACCAATCCAATATGAAAAACATAGCGGAAGCGTCTTTTTAGGCCGCGACTATAATACAGACAAATCATTTAGTGATCAAGTTGCCTTAGAAATTGATAATGAAGTTAGATTAATTATTAATCAATGTTATGAGCATGCAAAAAAGACATTGAATGAAAACATTGACTTACTTAAAAACATTGCACAACATCTCTTAGACGTTGAGACCTTAACCAAAGAAGATATTTATGAGATTGTTGAAACTGGAAAACTTGGTTGGTGGGAGAAGAAAAAAACTAAAATTGAGGCTAAAAAACAAGCTGCCATCGAAAAAGAGAAAGCAAAAAAAGATAACAAAACTACCAAATCAACAGATAAACCCGAAGATAAAAAAGAAGAAGAAACAGCTGAAACAACCGATGAAAAACAAGAAAGTTAAGGGTATCTTACGATATCCTTTCTTTTATGGTATAATAAAACAGGTGATTATATGAGATTAGATAAGTATCTAAAGGTATCGCGTATTATTAAGCGACGCACCATTGCAAAACAAATTGCGGACAATGAACGGATTGATATTAATGGCCACACTGCCAAATCCAGTACATCTGTTGAAGTAGATGATATTATTACAATTCATTTTGGTAATAAAGTGGTTAAAGTGAAGGTATTAGAAATAAAAGATTCTACCAAGAAAAAAGATGCACAAAAAATGTTTGATATTTTAGAAGAAAAGTACTTATAAATATTGCTTTATATAGCATTTTAATCTATACTTAATGTCCAAGAAAAGGTGATTTTTTATGAAGAAACTATTATTAATTGTTATGCTTTCGCTGACTGTTTTTTTAAGTAGTTGTGGTAACAATGAAACAGAGGATACAAATGTTGTATACGTGACTGTTTATCCAATGCAATACTTGGTTCAACAAATCACAGGTGATACCGTTATAGTAAAACGTGTCCCCGGATCAAACACCCACAGTGAATCCATTGATTGGGGTGGAAAAGAAATCGTTAATATGCTTGATGCAGATTTACTCTTCTATATTAATGGTGGGATTGATACATATATTCCAAATAATGCAGATACCACATTTGCCGATGGCAATGTGGAACTTGTTGATATGTCAAATCATGTGGATTACAATCAAGTCTGTTACACACATACCCACGATCATACTGATACCGAACATACTGAAGAAGAAATTAATGAAACATGCGAGGCAAATCAATTATCAGATGATCCTCATTTTTGGTTAGATCCTGTTCGAATGTTAGAAGCTGCTATGTTTATTAAAGACAAACTTATTTCAACTTTCCCAGAAAATGAAGCTCTTTATAACAATAATTTTACTGTTTTAAATGCCTCACTTGAAAAACTTGATCAAGATTTTCAAACAATGGCTGATGAAGCACTAAAACCAATTATTACAACAACAATGCTCTTTACTTATTGGCATGTACGTTATGATCTAGAGATTTTACCAATCACAACATCTGCACATTCAAATGAAAATGTTCCTGGTGACATCATCCATTTTGTTGATGAAGCTACCTATCACCGTATCCATTATATTTTATTTGAAGTTAATACCAATTCCCCCGCTGGGGATCAAGTGTTATCACAATTACAAGATGTTGATGAGACTGCTGATAAACTCTATTTACATGGCCTTGGAAACCTAACAAATGAGGAAGTAGCTGAAGGGAAAACATATCTATCAATTATGTATGAGAACCTAGATGTTTTAAAAGAAGCAACAAAATAGTACAATTTTTGTACTATTTTATTTTGATATAGTTTTAATTATGTTATAATCGGAATAAGTCATTAAAGAGGTGGATACAATGAACAAATTAAGTGAACAAGAGATTGTCAGAAGAGAAAAATTACAAGAATTGATTGATAACAATATTGATCCGTTTGGAAAACGGTTTGATCGTACAGATAACTCAAAAACGGTATATGATAAATTTGACAAGTACGATAAAGAAGCATTACACGATATGGAAATGGTTCCGATTAAAGTCGCAGGAAGACTTATGACAATTCGTGGTAAAGGCAAAGTATCTTTTGCCCATATCATGGATCAACACGGTCATATTCAACTTTA
>JAIPGE010000101.1 GCA_021736285.1 Candidatus Izemoplasma sp. | reverse complement strand
GAAGTTCCTATTCAAGCTGCGATTGAAGGGCGTGTCATTGCACGATCAACAATTAAAGCCTTACGCAAAAACGTTTTGGCGGAATGTTATGGTGGCGTTATCTCGCGGAAACAGAAACTATTAGAAAAACAAAAAGAGAGAAAAAAACGGATGAAAAATGTAGGAAATGTTGAAATACCACAAGAAGCCTTCTTAAGTGTCCTATCCTTAGATGAGTAGAAATACTCATCTTTTTTTAATTTTAAGGGATGGCTATGTTATAATAAGTAAGAGGTGAGAGCATGACTGGACTCTATTTACATATCCCCTTTTGCAAAGCAATTTGTACTTATTGTGATTTTGTTAAAACACGTGCAAAACCAGAAAAACAACATTCCTATATTCAAGCATTAATAGAAGAGATTGAACAAAATAAAACGTATATAGCGTCAATAGATACCATTTATATTGGAGGTGGCACACCTTCTAGTCTATCTTATTCTGACTTATCAAAATTGTTCACTTCAATTCAAAAAACAACAGACTTATCTCGTGTCAGTGAATACACAATTGAATGTAACCCTGACGATATCACACCTCAATTAGTACAGTTAATGCGTGACTATGGTATCAACCGTGTGAGTCTTGGTGTTGAGTCTTTCGATAATCATATCTTAAAAAAAATGAATCGCACACATCAAAAAGAAACGATATTTAAGGCAATCGACATACTGCGTAAAGGTGACTTAAATAACATTAGTATCGATTTAATTTTTGCCTACCCAGGTCAAACCCTGACCTCTGTTTTAGAGGACATTAATTACGCCGTTACTTTAGATGTTCCCCACATTTCATCCTACAGTTTAATTCTTGAAGAAAAAACTGTTTTAGCCTATAAAGTCGCCCAAAAACAAGAACGTATTATTGATGAAGAAACCGAAGCACTGATGTATACTAAAGTTATAGAGACCTTGAAAACAAAGGGATATCGACACTATGAAATTAGTAACTTTGCCAAACACGGTTACGCATCAAAACACAATTTACTCTACTGGACCGATCAATCATATATTGGACTTGGTGTCGGTGCACATTCCTATATCAATCACAAACGCTTGATGCACACACCTAACATTACATCCTACATTAACAGCCAACATAACAATTTTGCTTCCGTCATTTTAGAAGACGTGAGTAATCCACTACAAGATGCTTGTATGATGGGCTTAAGATTAATAGATGGCCTTTATGTGCCACGAATTGAAGCCACTTATAACATTCAACTGTTTGATCAATTTCCGGAATTACATACAGTCATCAAACAAGGCTTATTAATTTATGATGACGACTATCTTAAACTAACCCCAAAAGGCCAATTGTTTGGCAATCAAGTGTTTGCAATATTTGTGGAGGGATAATATGTTAAAACAACTACAAAAAGAGTACATGTATTATTTAAGGATTACAAGAGGTCTCGCGAATAATACTATTAAATCATATATGACAGACCTTGATGAATATATAGTTTTTTTAGAAAAAAACTATGACATCAAATTGCCCAACGACATCACCAAACAACATATTAGAAATTTCTTACTCCGCTTAAAACGCAAAGAAGAAGCATCATCTAGTATCGCAAGAAAAATCAGTGCGATTCGCTCGTTTCATCGCTTTTTATTACAAGAAAAAGAAGTTGATGAGAATGTTGCATTGGGTATTCATCTGCCGAAAAAAGAAAAAAAATTACCAACTGTGTTAAGTATTAAAGAAATTGATGCATTAATGACAGCCGCCGATGGTGACCAACCACTAGAACAACGCAATCGAGCAATGTTAGAATTATTATATGGCTCAGGGCTTAGGGTGAGTGAATTATTGAATTTAACCCTTCCTGATTTACACATTAACACGGGCTTTATTGATGTCATTGGAAAAGGTGACAAAGAACGTATTGTTCCACTAGGAGAAGAAAGTGCCTACGCCATAAAACGCTATTTAGAAGATGGCCGTAAAGCACTCAAAAAACACAATGATCCAGCATTGTTTATCAATCAACGAGGTAACAAACTATCCCGTGTTGGATTGTTTAAAATCATTAAAAAACTGACCAAAAAAGCAGGTATTGTAAAAGATATTAGTCCGCATACCTTGCGGCATAGTTTTGCATCACACTTACTTGAAAACGGTGTTGATTTGCGGTTTGTTCAAGAATTACTAGGACATGAAGATGTATCAACAACACAAATCTATACCCATATCAACAAAACACAATTAAAAGATGTCTACGATCGGTACCATCCACGATCCGGAAATAAGGAGGAATAGATCATGTTTAAACGCGTATTTTTAATCGTTATCGACAGTGTTGGTTGCGGAGCATTAGAAGATGCTGATCAATTTGGAGATGTAGGCAGCAACACAATCAAACATATTAGTGAAGCCGCAGGACCAATTCATTTACCCACCATGGAAAAACTCGGCTACGGTCACTTAACAGAAATTAATGGTGTAGACCCAATTAATAACACGATTGGATATTACACAAAAATGAAAGAAGTCAGTAATGGGAAAGACACGATGACTGGCCACTGGGAGCTTATGGGACTAAAAATAGATACCCCGTTTGTTACGTTTACTGAAACAGGTTTTCCTGATGCATTAATCAAAGAACTAGAACAAAAGACAGGTCGAAAGATTGTCGGAAATAAAGCTGAAAGTGGAACAGTTATTATCGAGGAATACGGTGAACATCAATTAAAAACGGGAGATCTCATTGTTTACACATCAGCCGATAGTGTCTTACAAATCGCAGCCCATGAAGAAAAAATCGGACTCGACGAGTTATATAAAGCCTGTGAAATTGCTCGTGAGATAACATTAAAAGATAAATGGAAACTAGGACGTATCATAGCCAGACCATTTATTGGTGATTCAAAAGGAAACTTTAAACGCACGGCGAATCGACATGATTATGCCTTAAAACCCTATGCAGATACAACTCTTAATTTCTTAGAAGATAAAGGATTTGATGTTGTTGCATTTGGTAAAATTAACGATATATATGATGGGGAAGGAATTACAGAAAGTTATCGCCAAAGCAGCAATAAAGAAGGTATGGAAAACTTTATCAATTACGCTAAGAAAGACTTTCATGGCCTCGCGTATTTGAATCTTGTTGACTTTGATGCATTATACGGCCATCGTCGAAATCCTGAAGGCTATAAAGATGCTCTAGAAGAGTTTGATGGCCAACTCACAACGTTAATTGAAACATTAGGTGAGGAAGACTTACTGATGGTCACAGCCGATCATGGTAATGATCCAACCTTTGCGGGTACTGACCATACAAGAGAATATGTGCCCTTACTAGTTTATAACAAACAGATTGGTAATGGTGAACTTGATATTCGCGAAACCTTTGCAGATATCGCCGCAACACTCAGTGATAACTTCAATGTAAAAATGCCACCTTATGGTTCAAGTTTTTTAAAAAAACTCAAATAAAAAATGCGCAAAAGCGCATTTTTTTTAATCTTCTAAACTTGGTTCAAATTCATCTTCAACTTTTTGAAGGTATTTTCGTAGTGCCCGTTTGTGTTTTTTATTGAGTTCTTTCTTTTCAGCACGTAACCCTTTCGATGCGAAACGAATATATTTTTTATATGGTTTCAATGCTTTTTTAAGGGTCTTTAATAAACGTTTTAATGCTTTTTTATGAGCCTTTAGTGTATTTTTAGTATCTGTTTTGGTTGTTTTTAGTTCGTCTTTATACAACCCTTCTTCACGCTTTACAAGCACATTATAATCATGTTTAATCATTGCTTCAGTCCGAACTGGTGAATCCATTTTCGGAGCGGTAAAAGGTGTCGTTTGGGATGTTTCTTCGATCGTGCTCAGTTCTTTAGTTAAAGCTTCTTTAAGTGCCTCTTTTTGTGCATTTAATGTCTCAACAAGGTCGGTTTTTTGTTCTTTTAAAGACTCAATAAACTGTTCTGTTTCATGATCTTCCGTAATTTCGAAGAGTTGTGATTTTAAACGTTTAATCTCTTGTTGGGGAATTTCAATCCGTTCCTTATAAAGTGTATCAGCTTCAATTGTTGCTTTTTGCAGTCGATCATTCGCAGAAGAGACAGCACTGGTATTTAATAATGGCACAATACCTTCGGTTGCTTCCGTTTGTTTTGTGGTTTTAATCTTATCGTATTTTTCTTTTGTTTGATCATAGAGTAATTGGAAAGCATCTACTGTTTCAGATTTTAATTTTTCAGCTTCCTCGATTGCTTCTCCAGCACGTTTATTTGTTTCATCAATCACTTTTTGATAACGCATAATATCCGTATCATTTTCACGTTTTTCTTCTATTCGAGAAATTTTTTCTTGATATGATGCTTTGATTTTAGCAATTGATTGCTCAATTTTTTGGTTATCTTTTTTATCGGTAAACAATAAGCGTTTAAACTCTAAATCCTCTAATTTGTGATCACGTTCTTTTTCTAACTGTGTTATTTCATATTCGTATTTTTGACTATAATAATCTATCTTACGCTTCGCATAAGCCATTTCTTGTTCCTGAGTTAATGCGATATTTTCTAAGCGAATATCATACTCACTTTTGGCACATTCGATTTGTTGTGTAGCAAATAAGAGTTGATTTTCTAAGGTTGATTTTACAAATGTATCATTGACTTTAATCCCTAGTTCAATCCGATCAGCTTGTTCTTCAGCAAGTGATCGTTCGTTTTCATATAGCGCATTCACTTTGATGCGTTGTAATTCGTTTTCTTTTTTTGCAATGGATACAAGTGATTCTTGATAAATAATTTCAGAGTTAATTTCTTCTTTTTGCTTTTCTATTTCAATAATGGATTGATTTTGCTTGGTTAGTATTTGATGATCAATCTGATGAATTTTTTGGTAAAAATCAAATTGAACAGTTTGTAATTCAACATAATAACGTTGGTAACATTTCATCCGTTCAAACGAAGGGACTTCGTTGGCTAAGTGTTTGAATCGTTTTACAGTAATATCATATAGTTCTTGTAGTAGTGGTGAATAAAAGGTACGTTCAGTATATTCTGAGATTTCATATGTTTTCATGATATCTAATTCATTTAGACGTAGTGTAAATCGTTTTTTTGCGATTTTCTCACCAAGTTCTTTACGGGATTTTAATAAAGTTGTTAACTCGTTAAAGACGTCTTTACTTATGCGCATGTTTTGTTGTAAACTGTCTCTATCTTGTTTGATTTTGTAAAGAATTTTTGCTTCTTCAAACTCAATTTGAGCAAGTGCTTCTAAATAATTTTGATGAGCCAGATCTTTTTCAAATTTAAGTTTCATTTCTTTTAGCGTGGTAAGTGCTTTTTCACGGTGTTTCTTTGTGACGTTCTCTAGTTGTTTTTGGGTTTTATTGACAACTTTGCTTT
>JAIPGE010000100.1 GCA_021736285.1 Candidatus Izemoplasma sp. | reverse complement strand
TAGTAAGATTTTTGGATCATTGACAAGTGCACGGGCTATCGCAACGCGTTGTTGTTGGCCACCTGATAGTTGATTGGGCCGTTTGGTAATATGATCTTTAAGACCGACTTCACTTAATACTTTTGTAGCGCGTGCTTTCCGTTCTTTTGCGCTTACGCCAGATAAACTTAAGGCCATTTCAACATTGTCTAAGATAGACAAATGCGAAATAAGATTATAGTTTTGAAAGACAAAGCCAATAATACTATTGCGGTAAGCGTCCCAGTCCTGATCTTTATACTCTTTTGTTGATTTATTGTCAATCAAGACATCGCCACTACTGTATCTATCTAATCCACCGATAATATTTAACAAGGTTGTTTTTCCACACCCACTTGGTCCTAAAATCGATACAAATTCATTTTGACGAAACTTTAAGTCAATACCTTTTAACGCTGGAACAACTTGGTTTCCAACATAATAATTCTTTTTAATATCTTTTAATTCTAGCATGTTATGCCTCCTTATATAATATAACTATCTTTAGCATATCCTTCTTATATGAACTCAATATGAACTAAAGAAAAAAGAATGTGGCGTAGACACCACATTCTTGTTATTCGATTAAGCCTTGATACACATAGGTTTTATGTTCTTGAATCTCATTTGATAATTCATTGAATTCTTTATCGGTATCGTTTTTATACTTATCTTTGACATACAGTTTGGCACTTTCAAAAGCAATTAATTCATAAAGATACTGGAGTTGTTTGCCATCAAATTCTGGTTGTTCTTGATGCTTTTTCCCGAGTTTACCCATAATCGTTTTGTTAATAATATGACTGCCATTGATTTGTAAGGTCCCCCGTTCTTCTATCATGTTCGCTTGCCAGTTTCCCGGATCAAAAACCAACTCTAACTGACTTAATAACCCATCTGCCCCTTCTTCTTGATCTTTTGCTTCTTGGACATAGATAATAGCTTCTGAGTTTAAATTATTTGTCGAAGCTTCTATGACGATCTTCTCGAGATAGTCATGGGTTGTCACAGTTACTCTCATAACACCAATCGTATCTGTGACTAGTGATGTTTCTTCAACGATTAAGATTTCTGGTTCATTAAATAGTTGGCTTTCATATTCACGGGTAATCTTAATTTCTGACTGTAATGGAACAAAAGCTGTATCAAACCATAAGTTTAACGTAACGGTTTTACTTGGGGCAATGTATTTGCGTTTGGGGATAAACTCAAGTCCATTGTTCGGATAAATAATCTTTTCAGTAACAACATTTATCAATACACTGGTTGATAACGCTTGATACGTGGCTGTTAATAAAGCTGGTTCCTCAGTTATTTTCAACCCTTTAATAATTACGTATTTAATCACGAGATTTTCATGTTTAATATCATCTTCTGTATACATCACCGTAAGTGTTTCAACGGCAATTTTATCATTATTCGATTTGATAGTTAATTCAATTGGTGTGTCTTGATCAATATCATCGGTATTGATGAATAACTGTAAAGCATAAGTCTTACGGCGAGTAATGTTAATCTCATTACGGGCAAAACGGAGTCCTTCAGATGGCGCACTTGTGCCGGTATCTAGTCCACCGATTCGAGACAGTTTTAATTCATTAAAATAACTGTTTATTTTCTTTAAGGCATCGATCAGTTTTTTATTGTTATTAAGCGTATATGTCACACTTTCACGTTCAATATTAAACGCTTCAATAACAGTATTTAAAATATGACCAACACGTTTATTCATATACTTTGTATAACGGTGTCGTCGATCAAAGCCATCCCGTGAATCGCGTAAGATTTCTTCAGGTTCTTTGGCATTCAACTTATCTCGTAAAAGATCAGAGATACCATGGATCACAAGTTCACCAGCAATATAACTTGCCCCGTGGGTATGTTCTAAATTAAAGAGTGTTTCATCAAAGACAACATAATTTTCATCTCTAATGATTATCTTTTGTGGCATCTCAGGCTTTTTCTCATAGATGTTTAAGACGGCTTGTAATTTTTGGTCATCAAATTTAAGCTGTATCCGTTTGTTTTTTAATAAGACATTTTGACTATTCATCAGATACCGACTAGAATCTAGTGTGTGCTTAATTTCATCATCATATAATATAACATCACGATACGGATTACTTAAAATATACCGCAACATATAAAATGCTTCAATCTCTGCTTTTATTACTTTTCGTTTCGGAATTTTAACATGCTTAGGGAGACCAAACGATACATAAGTGCCACTTTCTTTAATACTATATTTTTGTCTGAGATGATCTATATCATCCGTTAACGCGTTGACACTAATTTCTTTTTTATCATCAAAATAAAAATCAATCCGCGCTGCTTGGTTATTACAAATGCTTACCATATAAGCTGGAAATTTATGAAACGCAGATAAAAACATAACATCACTTGCCCCCTGACCAAATAATCCACGAACAGCTTTATTCGATTCACCACCACTATAGTCACCACCATATTGGCTAAAGATGCTTTGTAATTTTAAATCGCTCATACCTTCCGCTTGATCAATGATTTCCATAACACGACGTTTGCGATGAAGACGCATTAAAATACGTCTTGCTTGCGTTCGTCTCGTGTCTTGTTCTAAACGATTATAACTATCATCGGCATTCAAAATAACTTCAGTAATAATTTTTAAGAAATTATCACCAAAAACTTTACCAATATCGCGTTTTACTTTACGTGACGCATCTGTGACAGGTGTTCGTGCCATATAATCACCATTTTTCTATTTTTATTATCCAAACCAGTTATATACAATGGATTAAAAAAATCATTTAAGCTACTTGTTACTGTATCACGATACAGCTATTTTATCACATATGTTTTTAACTAGCAATTGTTCTTGGAAAGTGCATAACAGTCTATGTTGTTTGTGGTACATCTTTTTAAACGTTACTTTTTGATAAACAACAACATCTAAGATTAAACTTTATCATAATCAACACGTTTTCTAGCAATATAAAAATTTCATTACGGTCTTCATATATTTCTATAAGACATTAAAAAACGCCTCAGTGAGGCGTTTATTTATGCAAATTGTTTGCTTTTTGTACGTTGATAGCGTTTCACTTCATACATCACTTTTAATATGAAATACCCTGCAAATTCAATGATATATACGGCAAAGTTGGGCAATGCTGAATTCAATATCAAATGAATCGATAACCCAATATAAACGATATATGCAAAGCGTTGTAATGTTTTCCAATTTTGATATGTCATTTTTTTACGGATTACTCTGAATGATGTGATGAACAACGGAATCATAATCGCATAAGCAATGATACCTAAGATAGGAATCGCGATATCACCATTAATATATTTTAGTAACTGGTATAACGCATGCGGTGTAATCGCAATAAACCCTAAAATAGAATATTCCATTCGAACCTTCATTAACGTTATGCGTAGTTTTGACTTATGCTTTAAAGCACCTGTTAACATCACAACATAAAAGATACCAAACCCAAGACCACCGAGCCTAATTGGTGTAAACAAAGTTGCTTCAATTTGCCAAAAGGCAAGGATACTAAGCAACGTCATCCCAATATATAACAATTGACTGTATTTCCGAATACCCTCGTTAAAGTATATCGCAAGTAAGACCAGAAGTATCGCAACAATTAAGGAAATCATTGACAAACACCTTCTGGATTAACCAACTTTAATTGTTGCGATACGAACGCAGTTTGTTTGGTTTGATTTAACCGATGAAATCCTAAATGATGGTTTAAAATCGCATATTTTAGAATCGTACTTAAAATCGTTTCTGGATACATTGGATCATAAGTCATATCATTTGTCGCACAATACTGTTCAAAAAGCGCTTCTAGTTTTGCTTTCATGACTTGAATATAATTCATCTTTTTCGATAAACGTCCTTGAAGTGATTCTTGAATAATCATCCGCACAAGATCAATATGGGTTGAGACAATCGTGAGTCGGTGATGTAACACCTTATGTAAAAAGGCATCTAATGTCATATCATAATCCATGACAGTCCCATCCGATAGTTCATGACCGAGTGTGTATTTAATCATTTCTTCAAACAGGTTTTGTTTGGATCCAAACTTACGGAATAATGTCATTTCCGCAACGCCTGCTGCTTCAGCAATCGCTTTGGTAGATGACCCTAAATATCCATGTTTGGTAAAAACTTTTGAACTTGCTTGTAATATCTTTTCAACAGTGTCCATAAAAAACCCCCTTAGTCACTCGCTAGTGCTTTGGCATGATTGCCCATAACGGCAATTAAAGCCGGTAACACGACAAGTGCACTGATTAATGCCAGTGCTAAATTAATTACCGTCATTATACCAAAGTTTGATAAAATTTGAAAGTCCGAAAAGATTAATGCACTGAATCCACCCATTGTTGTTAAGGCAGAAACAATAATTGGTTTCCCCATTAACCCTACCGCATCAACTATACTTTCTTGATGCGATTGATTTTTTTTCAGTTCATAGTAACGCATTAAGATTAAAATCGTAAACTCGGTTCCAATTCCAATAATCAATGCGCCTAGTGTTGAAGTAAGTGGTGTATAATCAAATCCTAAAAGATACATAATACCACCACTCCAGCCAACAATAAAGATAATTGGTAATACCGCAATCAATGCTTTAAACAAATTACGATAGATTAGGAGTAACGCAACAAAGACTAAGCCGATACCAATTAAAGTCATCGTTAACCGATCACTTGTCATCGCTTCAAGCATTGCTTGATCAACCACGCTTTGTCCTGTGACAGTAACGGTTGTTGTTAATTCTTGTGACGCAATTGTATCTTCTAACGCAGTTAAAAAGGTCGCAAACGCGTCATCATCCATATCGCTTAATGCAATATTAATAATCCCTTGATTGGTTTCGGTCGATAACAACATTTTTAGTTGGTCCTGTGGTAACTGTTCTAAATAGGTATCTAAGCTTGTGTCATCCCAACTATTACTCGATACTTGATCGAGTAATAATGTCACTGACGCAATCATTTCAATATCATTCGGATACTCACTTTGAATAGCCTTAGTTAAGGCATCAATCTCACTTAACGTCTCATATGAAGAGACATCAGTGCTTTCATATAAAATGACAATCCGGTCGGTTGACCCAACAATATCCCGTAATTCATGAATGTCAGTTAACGCTTCACTGTCTTGAGGCATAAATGTTTCAAAATCGGTTTCAACCCCAACGTCTTGATCAACATAGAACCCAGCCCCGGTGAGTAATACAGCTAAGATTAAAATAACGTATTTCCCTTTGATGATACCTCGGGCAATTTTTCTTAATGTTTTTGTATACACCGACGGTTTTATTGATTTCTTCTGTGGTTGATCATCTTGTAGTTTAGTCCGTAAGGTTAAAAATGGCAGTAAGATAAAAAGGGCCACAACAAACGCAACAGCAATTCCTATCGCCAACATCATGCCAAAATCTTGAATCATTGGCACCTTTGATGTAAATAAACTAAGCAATCCCAAAGAAGTTGCTATTAATGAGGTTAACACCGCTGGTGTTAACTGTTTTATTGTTGTTTTTAATCCGTTATTCAT
>JAIPGE010000099.1 GCA_021736285.1 Candidatus Izemoplasma sp. | reverse complement strand
CAATTTTACCACTTGATTCAACTGTGTCAGATCTTGGTAAATCAAAATCTTTTAATATTTCCTCCCATTGTTGTTTGATTACTGGAGGAACAATAAATAGTTTTCTACCTTTTAGTGATTTTGAAAGCATTGCTGCTATGATAGTTTTACCCAAACCAACAACATCAGATATAAATACTCCTCCATGCATTTCTATGATCTTATAAGCCTGTTTTACTGCATGCTCTTGATATTTCAACTTCATAAAGCCAGGTGGTAAATTTAGTTGAATTTTATCATTCTCATCTAATTCTTCTTCAAAATACTCGTAAATAGTTTTAAGATACATTTCATATGGTGTTATATCACTTTTCATCCAAGTATTATTCCTTACCAAATCAATAATATCTTCACTAATTTCAATTGATTCCGACCATAATTTATTAAAGAACTCTAATGCATACTTAACATCTGCACTGTTTTTTAACTCAACATTGAACTCTATATTTTTCTCTAATCCACTTAGAGAAAAATTACTTGATCCAGTAATCAAATTTCCGAATTGATCTGGTACTAAATCTTGATTTTTTCTTATTATATAGAGTTTTGCATGAACATCTCGATTCGCAGTCATACGAATTTTTAATTTCCCTGAATTTAACCACTCTAAAAATTTATGTACACCTTCTTCGACTTTAGCATTATCATCGGACTCTATAAATTCTTTCTCAACTTTAAGCTGTACACTTTGTAAGTACTTAGTTTTTGATACGTCATCTATAGATTGCTGATACATGTCTACAGTTTTTCTATCTATACCCAATCCAATTAAAATTCTAATTTCTTGAACCTCATTAAGATTTTTGTATAACTTATAAAATCCTGTCATTCTAAAATAGCCTACTAAGACATCAAAATAGTTTGAATTAGTAAGAACTTTTTCTAGACGGTCCTTTAATTTTACATCTTCCATATTTGTAAAAACACTAAGATCTGTATTCATTTAGTCAACTCCCAATTTGTAATTACTTAAATTACTTAAAAAAACTTCTTTGACTCTATATCAACATTATTATCAAAAGTTAAATAAGGTTTTCATTCCAGTGTATGAGCGCAAAATCTCTAGCTCCACGACCAGGGTTGTAATTTGGATACAACTTCTGGATCTCAGTTTCTGCTGTTTCAAAACTCTCAGATAACTCTCCTATTTCTTTTAAATAAAGCATTGCAATAATTGTTGATCTTGAAAAGCCCTTATTACAATGAATTAGGACCTTTGAATTTTTAGTTAAATGCTCCCTGATAAATTTTAATGACTCAATGATTATTTCTCGTGAAAAATATTTGTGATCATTTGCATCAACCAGATTACAAATAAGTCTATTATCCCTATATGCAAATAAATATTCAGGGTGATTTTTAGGAGCACCTCTTCCTGAATAACCAAGGGCTCTTCTATGATAAGGTTCTTTACACGCTTGCACAATAAAATAATCCTCTTTTTTGGATAGTCTCTGATAATCAAGTTGATTACCAACATACAAATTATCATATACTTCTATCATTTATCTCACCTTCCTTAAATAATTATATCATAAATAAAAACCACTATCTACAAGAGATAGTAGCTTATATGCTATAATCCGTATTCTTTTAGGTCATTTGTGATACGGCTCGTTGTTATTTATTCTAAAAGAACGGTATATTTGTTCCAATAAAATTAATTTCATTAGCTGATGTGGAAAAGTAAACTTTGAAAAAGATAATCTAAGATTTACAGAATCCAACACTGCTTTTGATAATCCTAAAGAGCCCCCAATAACAAAAACAATATGTGAATTATGATAATTTGTAATTTCATCAAATTTACTGGCAAGTTCTGTGCTTGTTAATATAACTCCTTTTAAATCTAGAGCAATTATATATCCGTCAGGTAGTCTTTTCAGAATTTTTTCGCCTTCTTTGTCTTGAATCATTATTTTTTCTTTTTGACTGAGTTTTTCAGGTGCTTTATAATCGTTTACAGTAATAAAATTTAATCTTGTGTATCGCCTTAATCGCTTGCTGTATTCTTTAATCCCCTCAACTAGATATTTTTCTTTAATCTTACCAACTGAGATAATTGTTATTGTCATAGTGTTATTTCCTCACTGATATCTATCGGTACTGTTTCTGCATCTTTGATATACTGTAACATCGCTTCTTCTGTGTCATATAAATATGAAAAAGACAAATACTGTTCAATATATCTTCCCAAATATCCTACTAAATCATAATACGCATATAAGGCGTCTATATTGTCCTGATACGTTTTTCCGGCAAATGTGTCTAATACCATCTGTTTAACTTTAGAATCAAGTAAATCAAAAATATAACGGCCTTCTGCACCAATATTCACTTGAAAGTCCTGTTGGATACCTAAATACCAAGCCAACAGGGCTTTGATCTTTTGATTTAAGATCCCGTACATATACCGTGTAAAAAATAATTCATTACGTCGGAGGCTTTTAGTTACATAAGATGTATCAAAAAAGAACTCATTTAATATTTGATGATAGGTATCTTCTGTCGGCTTATCTATAAAAAAATGAGATTCACTAGATGTATTTTGTTTAGGAAACAAATTGTCTTTATCTAAAATAACACGGTATAATTTCATATCATTAACAAAATTTGCGTATTTGATATCTTCAAACGAGACATCTAGTTTAAATCCATCTTCTAATATAAGTAAGCGAGTGTATACTTTACCGCCATGTTTATTATCTATTTCATCAGTAAAGCGGGCAATTGGTTTTCCAAAATAGTCAATCCATGATTCATCTTCGATAAATGCATCTAACGTATCCACATAGAACAATGGATCAATATCAGTAAATCGATCAATCTTGGCGGAATTCATAATTAAAGATCCTCGAAAAACCAAGCCTCTAATATGACTATTATCACGAGCAAACTGTTTCACTTGTTTAATTGCTTCTTGTAGTTTGCGCATAGGTTACACCTTTCTCATTTGTTTAATAATTAAAATGATACTTGTAAAAATGAATATAAATTTAAGTTTAGTGACAATGTGTAAGCTATAAAATATGATTACTGAGGGTGTATGGTGATAACTGAAAATAATTAAACCATTTTCTAAAAAATCAAAGCCAACTGCGATAATAATAAAGGCAACCATAAACCTAGGTGCATATCGATACAACAAGACACCAATTAATAGACCATACATCAATGGAAAGATGGTATCCACTGCATAAAAAGCTGTCACATACTGACTTGGTCTAAAGTCATTCAAAATAATGTCTTGGTGATACTTCGCCATGGATGTTTTAAAAACATCATAATCATACATGAGTAGTGTATCAAAAAAGACTAAGTTGTTTGCTTTTGACATAATTAAAAAGAATGTGATTTGTAAGATTAATAGTATCAAAACAAGTGTAATAATTAATTTTTTCATTTTTTAGGGTCCTTATTGCGTTTTGCTCGTGGATGTGCCTGCATATATGATTGTTTGAGTTTTTCTTTTGTTACTTTGGTATAAATTTGGGTACTGCTTAAATGTTCATGACCAAGCAATTCTTGGACACTCCTTAAGTCAGCTCCATTATTTAATAAGTGTGTTGCAAATGTATGACGTAAGGTATGCGGACTTAAGTTGAGTGACGTTTCAGACTGTTGCATTACCCGGTCTAGCAAGTATCGAATGCCTCTTGTTGTTAATCGTGATCCTTTATAATTTAAGAAAAAAGCTTTGGTTCCTGATTTATTCTTTCTAAGTAACATTTGCCGGGTATGTAATTGGTAATCTCGCATAATTTTTACTAAATTATTATGAAGTGGAATATAGCGATCCTTTGATCCTTTTCCGGTCACTAGGATTAGTCTTTTGTCATAATCAATATCTTTTAAATTTAGACCCACACATTCACTGACACGGGTGCCTGTACCATATAAGAATTCAAGTAAACACTTATCCCGTAATCCCATTAAATCCGATGTATCAATATGGTCTAACAAAGCTTCCATTTCTTTAGGATATATAAATTTGGGTAGCCGTTTATTTTTTTTAGGTAAATCTAATTGAATAAAAGGGTTATGAGTTACCTGGGCATTCTCAATTAGATATTCATACAAGGTTCTTAAACTAGATATTTTCCTAGCAATTGTTTTTGGTTGATAGCGGTCATGCATTGTTGTTAGATAGAACCGTGCTGTTCGATCGGTTGTTGTTATTAGTGTACCAAGTTCTTCACGTTCTAAAAATTGTATGAACCCGTTGATGTCATCAATGTACGCAGTGACAGTATGGTTCGAGTAGTTTTTTTCAACGCTTAGAAATGCCCGAAATGCTTCAAATATCGCATCATTTGTCATCTTATAACCCTGCTTCCACGAGTTCTCTTATGGTTTTTAATGCCCGTTCTTTATAGTGTGCTTTCCGTTCTTTTTTACGATGTTTAAATCCGAGTGCTTGAATCAATCCAAAATTAGCATTCATTGGTTGAAAAGAGGATACACTAGCTGTTGATACATAGAAAGATTCTGCCCCAATCATTGTTGTTTGAGGGAATATTATTGGTTCTTTCCCATCAAGTTTGCGGGACAAAGAAATCGCTGCTAAAAGACCACTTCCAGCACTTTCAACATAGCCTTCTACACCTGTAATTTGACCGGCAAAATAAAGATTATCTCGTTCTTTAAATTGATAGTTTCTAGATAGTAATTTGGGACTATTTATAAAGGTATTACGGTGCATTACACCATATCTTACAATACTTGCTTTTTCTAGCCCTGGAATCATCTGGATGATTCGTTTTTGTTCGCCAAATTTTAAGTGTGTTTGAAAGCCGACAATGTTATAAAGTGTCCCTTCTAAATTGTCTTGACGTAGTTGCACGACAGCATATGGGCGTTTGCCATCTGGGGTTTCTAGTCCAACTGGTTTCATTGGTCCAAACAGTAGTGTTTGACGTCCTCTTTTAGCAATTTCTTCAAACGGCATACATCCTTCAAAGACTTTCATTTCATAGTCTTTAACAGGCACTACTTCTGCCTTAATGAGGGCATCATACCAATTGTTGAATTCATCTTCTGTCATTGGGCAATTGATGTAGGCTGCTTTCCCTTTGTCGTAACGACTCTTTTTGTAACAAATATCCATATTAATACTATCTAATTCAATAATTGGCGCAGCGGCATCATAAAAATATAAATATGCTTCATCAACCAATGCTTTTATTTCATCACTTAATATATCACTTGTTAAAGGGCCTGTTGCAATGATGGTTGGTTCGTTTGGAATTTTTTTAATTTCTTCATGGATGATGGTTACTTGAGGATGGTTACTTAGATAATCTGTAACCTTTTTGGAAAATATATCTCGATCAACTGCCAAAGCACCACCAGCTGGTACTTGAGAATCATCTGCACATTTAATAATTAGGGAATCTAATTCGCGCATTTCTTCTTTCAAAAGCCCAACTGCATTTTCTGGACTATTCGAACGCAAGCTATTTGAACAGACCAATTCTGCTAATTGGTCTGTTTTATGTGCTGGTGTAGATTTGTGGGGACGCATTTCATAAAGGTTAACATGGAATCCCCGTTTTATCAGTTGGTAGGTAGCTTC
>JAIPGE010000098.1 GCA_021736285.1 Candidatus Izemoplasma sp. | reverse complement strand
TTATCGATAGTGTCATGTACTGGGCAAAAGAATATAAGATTGATGGATTCCGATTTGACTTAATGGGACTTATTGACATTCGTACAATGAACACCTTACGTCAGAAATTAGATCGGTTCCGGAATGATATGATTGTCTATGGTGAAGGATGGAAAATGCCAACTACAATTGGCTATGATCGAACAAGCCATATGTACAATCGTCATTTGTTATTTAACATTGGACATTTTAACGATCAATCACGAGAGCGTATTAAAGGAGCAACCTTTAAAGCGAAAGACTTGGGATATGCCTTAGGCAGTAATAGTCATCTGAATGATGTTAAAAATATTATTATGGGCAGTTGTTTAAACAAGTTTTTGTTTCGCTATCCGTTACAGTCTTTGAACTATGTTGAATGCCATGACAACAACACATTCTTTGATAAAACTAAAAAAGCGTTACCTAATACACCACTTGATGAACGAAAAAAACGACAACGATTGGCGTTATCAATGGTCATCTTAAGTCAGGGAATTCCATTTATTCATGCGGGTCAAGAGTTTTATCGTACGAAAAAAGGTGTTGAAAATTCATATCGATCATCTGATACGATTAATCACATTGATTGGTCACTGCTTGATGATAACTATGACGATATCGAATACTTACGAGAACTGTTAAGATTACGCCGTAAATATGACTTATTTCGTTTAACAGCACCCTCCAAAATACGGGATAATGTAGATGTGCATATCTTTGAAACGGGGACTATCCACTATAAATTAAAGGATCCTGAAACATCCTTAATCGTTATATTTAAAAACAATACTGCCAAAGAAACCTTTGATTTAGATGGCAGACATACATTGATATTTGATGGTAAGAACCGATCAAGACGTATTTTAACCAAAATCAATATCGATGACATTACTACATACATATTAAAGAAGAAGTAGGTGAGACAATGGAAACAACAAAATTTTTTGCAAAGATAATATCAATTAATCAAACAACATATGATACCAATACACTTCGTATTGAACACGAAAGTCACGATGGCGAAACAATCCGCATTGACGACAACAGCAAGGTGTTAGAAAATGCTGTCTATGAATTTGACTGTAAAACGGTTCTCTTTAAAGACCAATCACAATTACAAGTAACATCATATACCCACATTGATGATTGTGATATTCCATTTGAACGCCGCCAAGAATTGATGGAGACATTTTATGAATACGCACCAGTCTCAATGAATGCTGTGAAACAGGTTGTTGAAAGTTATCTCAATCGTCTTGAAAATAAGATTATTAAAAATCTTGTCTTGACGATCTATCAGCGGAATGAAAAGGACTTTTATTTGTATCCTGCCGCAACAACGTTTCACCATGCCTATATTGGTGGCTTAAGCTATCATACCTCAACAATGTTAAAACTCATTGATGGAATTATGGAAGTATACCCATTTTTAAATCAAGACTTATTGATTGCAGGTATTTTCTTACACGATATTTGCAAAGTAAAAGAACTCTCCCATTATGCTGGACCAGAATATACCAAAGTAGGTAAACTCATTGGTCATATTACATTGGGGGTAAAAGAAGTTGAATCCGTTGCACAAGAACTGGGTTACGGCGATTCAGAAGAAGTATTGCTGATTGAACACATGATTTTATCACATCATTATTATGGCAACTACGGTTCGCCGAAAAAAACAAATATTCCCGAAGCGTTAATCTTACATTTTATTGACAACATTGATTCAAAAATGACTGTCTTAAAAGAAACCTTAGATCAAACCGAAAAAGGTGAGTTCACCTCACCAATCCGTGTCCTTGATCGCGAGCGGTACTATAAATCAAAATTATAAACAGTGAACCTGCTCCCACCACTTAATGAAAAATCATTTGAAGTGGGGGCTTCTCGAGTAATGCGCGCTGGTGCGCGCAAATGGATCGAGCTTTTAAGTCTGTCCCGTACTCATTATGTAAGTATGTTGAAAGACCTTGGGTCGCGATATTGATTGCGGCGTTAAGGTCCTCTATCCATCTTGTTTCCACACGCACATGAATATACCCGTTGTGAGAGTGGGATATCGTGATATTCATCACATATGCTACATTTTTTACTCGATGGATAATATTTGTGAATCTTGACGAGGGTTTTCCCTTCGTCTTTTGTTTTATCTAACATATTCCATTCATCTCCCACTTACCACATTGTGATTGAAGAAGGAGTTTTCTGGAATATGTTAGATAAAAAAAAGGGACTGCAAGCTATTTTAAAGTGCAGTCCCTTTTTTTATTTAATTATTCTTTTTTGTAACTGTCTGGAAAGTTAATTTCATAAAGTGTATCAATTGCGTTTTCTATAAATGCAATGTGCGCTGTGTTGTTGCTTGTAAATTGTGGGTTATTTGCAAGAATATACTGTGCACTTTGAATGTTATAACTTGATGATGAGAAGTATTTTTGGAACAATGGTCCATAGTAAGTTTCAATTGCTTTATTGACATTTGCTGGTAACAATAAGTCGGTTGATTCACCGAGTTGTTGTGCCATTTTAATTTCAATATAAAGCTCAATTTGACTTTGGCTAGGTGCTATAGTTGTACCACCAGCACCGTCACTATAAGGCCGTTGTCCATTATCGTTTGGACTGTTATCAAAGACAGCTGTTGGTTGATCGAAGTTGGTACCTTCAGTTGCTTTAATGAAATGTAATCCATCTTCGCTTTCAACAATACGATCATCATAATATTCAGTAACGTCATCAACACTACTATCGATATAAGCGTGATATGCAGCATAGATACGTTGGAAGTCTTCTAACAAGTCTTCATAATCAGAACCTTGAACAGTGTTGTAATTTAATCCGCCTTGGAGTTGAATAGGTTGTGTTTTAATAAAGAACCCATAAGCTTTAAATGGTGCCCACTCGTTTTCAGAATCATCAATTAACCCTTTATTATAAGCTTCAACGATGTCTGCGAAAGTATCACCATCATCAATTTTAGCTAAGATGAGATCTTCTAAGTCTGCTTTTAATGCAGTGTAAGTTGCTAACTCAGTATCTCCATAAGTTGCTTTGATGTCGGTCCATGTATCTGCTTCAAAATCACGGTCTTGATCGACATAAAGCAATAATTCAGTAGCATTTAAACTAAAGAAATTATCAACTTGTTCAGTAATGTAATCTTCTCCTTGGGCGTATGTTATGTCATCAACAAGTAAGTAAGGTGTTAATGCATTTAATACATATACGTCGCGGATGGTTGTTGCTTCGTTATAACTTCTGAATGCAACAACAATAAATTCTTCCCATGTGTATTCTTGAGAACTGAATCCATATTGTGCAAAGGCATCGTTGCTAAAGTTTGTTTTCATTGTTCTTAGTTCTTCACGATGCGCTACCATGTCTTCATCTTTTGAATTCAAATAATCAAAACTATCACCGTATTTATTGCTGTAAGCCTCACTATTTAGTAACATATGACGTTTTGTTAACTCAAGAGAATAATACGATCCAATCGATGCATTCATATATTCAAACAAATCATCGGCAGAAACTTCTAAATCACCAAATATAGCAACCAATGTGTCATGTCCTTTATTGTCAAAAGTATCTCCAAAGTTTGCTTCTGCTTGAAGTTTTAATGTTGGGTCATAGATTTCAAAATCAACATCTTCCCAATACGTATCAACGATAGCACTAATATTTTGTTCTGTTAACATTGTTTGTAAATAGTCTTCACGTAACACATCAATTTCAGGACCAGTTAAGTCTTCAAAATCTGTTAATGTATCAGCTTCAACAACGAATGATAACAGTTTAAAGTTACCAATTGTTTGGAAAGCTGTCGCATAACGTGACTCATCTTCTTCAAGTCCTAGAACATCAAAAATATACCGTGCATAAGTTCTGTTTGGTGCTTCAGCTGCATAATCTTCAACCATCGAAGTATAATTTCTAGTACCGAAACTACTATAATCATTACAGTAAGCATCAAGTGTTGTTGCTTCATCAATGGTAGCGTTTGGATTCATATAATTATATACTTTTATCCACTCTCTAAATACGCCAGCATCTGATAATTCACTTGTATTGTCACTTGTAAAGTCGCTGACAGGGACATCTTCAATTGGTGTGTCACCAGTATATAGTCCCCAACCAGTGTTATAGTTTGGCACTAAATTAAATTTGTCTAAAACAGCGTTACCTTCTTCAGTACTTGTAAAGCGAATATCTAATACACAAACGTCTCCTCGGTTGTTTGTTTCATAGTATCCTTGCAACTTTTCAGCATCAATATATAAATTTGATGTTGGTGTTTGTTCAGCATCCTCTTGGGGTGCTGAGTTGTTTAAAATAAACTCTCTAGCTACCTTTCGGCGAGCTGCATTAAGTTCAACAAACGCTCTTAAATCGCCAGGATCATCAGGGTTAAACCCGAGTAAGACTAAATTTTGATTAAACTGAGTTGTTTTTTCTTCTTCTAATTCGGCATCAGCTTGAATCTCTGCAATAGCGTCTTGATCTAATGTCTTGTATTTAGTATACAATAATTCTTGATCAATATCGTCTTGCGTTAGATTTGCGATTGTATCTGCTAATAATGCTTCATCAATGTATTGATAGAGATAGTTTAACCCATCTGCTATTTTCATTAAGTCCCAAACTTCTTGATTTGTGAATGAGAATTCATCAAGTTCAAGATAGGTTTCTTCACCATTGGTAATGCTTGGTTCTTTTTGATTGTCTTTAATGGTGCTACATCCAAATGCAAGTCCTAGCGTTACGAGGAAAAACCCCAGTATGATGGATGCTTTAATTACAATTCCTTTATTCATAAATGTATCACTCCTTAAATATTTACGCAATATATATAATACCATTAATAGACAACAAAAACAATGATAAATTTGGAAAGTTATTTGACAAAGGATTTCGATGTCTATATTATAAGGATAGAATTCAACCATAAATTGGTAATCGGAGTGATGACATGAAAGTAACAGTTCTTGCTAGTGGTTCAAAAGGCAATGCCACGTATTTAGAAACCCCAACAACTAAGTTATTGATTGATGTGGGTATTAGCCACAGACAAATCTATCGCCGTATGCTTGATCAAGCGCTAACTTTAGATCAAGTAGATGCGATTCTTATCACCCATGAACACACCGATCATATCAAAGGATTAACAGTAACATTAAAACGGCATCCTATGCCTGTTTTTTTAACCAAAGAAACATATCACCATATGTATTTTAAAACCAAAGAAAATGTTGAAGCAACACATATACAATTTATTGAAGTACAGCTTTCATTTTACATAAATAATTTAAAAATCACACCATTCCGGGTGAGTCATGATGCCGAAGATACCGTTGGGTTTGTGTTTGAGGAAGAAGGAAAAAAAATGGTCTATGCAACAGACATAGGGTATCTTCCCAAAAATGATATTCCATTATTAAAAAACGCTGATTTTTATGTGTTTGAGGCCAATTACGACGTGACATTATTATTCACCAGTAATCGACCATTTTATTTAAAACAACGTATTGATTCTGTCAAAGGACACATGTCTAATACCGATAGTGCCTACAATATGACACAATTAATTGGGAATAAAACAAAACATATTGTCTTAGC
>JAIPGE010000097.1 GCA_021736285.1 Candidatus Izemoplasma sp. | reverse complement strand
AATCCACTGGCACCACTTAAACGACCATTTTTAACCAAATAGCGTAATGTTTTTACACTGAACAAAATACGGTGATTATCCCGTAATTCTTCAAGTCGTGGTAGAATTTCTTTGACAGTTTTTCCCGCTTCAATTAAGCGTGCGGCTTCAAGTGCCATTTTTGCTTCAGGGTAAGCGACGGTGTTTGAATCAAATACCGTAACTTTTGCGTCATCTAACATTTTAGCTGCGAGCATACATCCTTCAAACGTACCACTTAATTTTGAACTGATTGTTATAACGAGTAATTCTTCATATCCTTTTTCAACCATTTTTTCATATTGTTCTAAAATGACACCCGTTGCGGCTTGCGCAGTCGATGGTGTTAAGTCAGGTTTCTCTTCAAGTAATTGATAAAAATCGTCAGCTGATATATCAACATAATCCGTATATTCTTTGCCATCTGCCATTAAAATACTGCGAATTACTTCAATATCATAAGGATGATCGATATAATCAATCGCTGAATTGCTACATACTAGTAAACCTATTTTAGCCATATTGCCTCCTGTTTATTCTTTTGAACTTCAAAGTATCTTTAAGAAAAGAATACAAGGTTTTAGTGCATTTGTCAACTTCTTTTCTCTTGAATGTATTGATTCATGTAGATACTGGCATCTTTACCTGCTCCCATTGCTAAGATTACAGTGGCCGCACCACTGACCACATCGCCTCCAGCAAAGACACCAGGAATCGATGTTTGATAATCGTGTGTGACAATGCGTCCCCATTGATCGGTCTCTAACTGTTTTGTTGTCCGACTCAATATCGGGTTAGGTGACTGCCCAATCGATACGATTGCACTATCAATATCAATTGTTTGATAGGTTTTTGTGCCGATGGGACGGTGACGTCCTGAGGCATCTTTTTCACCGAGTTTCATCGTTTCACAAACAACTTGATTGACAATATAATTATTACCTTTAAACGCCACTGGATTTAACAATAGTCGAAAGTCAATACCTTCTTCTTCAGCGTGTGAAATTTCTTCTTTTCGGGCCGGTAAACTCGTCATGTCTCTACGATATAATATAAAGACGTTTTTGGCCCCTAGCCGTTTTGCGGTACGCGCTGCGTCCATCGCAACATTTCCGCCACCGATAACGGCTACATTATTTCCGACTTTAATCGGTGTCGTGTGGTGGGGAAAATCATTTGATTTCATTAGATTGACGCGCGTTAAAAACTCATTGGCATAATAGACGCCACTAAAATTTTCACCCGGTACATTTAATGCGCGAGGTAATCCTGCGCCACTGCCGATAAAAATAGCTTGATTATCTTTCTCATTAAATAACTGATCAATTGTAATTGTTTTACCGATTACAGAATTTTTTTCAAAATGAACACCGAGTGTTTTCAGTTTGTCGATTTCTTGTTTAACAATCGCTTTGGGTAATCGAAATTCAGGAATACCATATTGTAAGACGCCACCAAAATCGTGTAGTGCTTCATAAATCGTCACATTATATCCTAGTTTGCGCATACTATATGCATTACTTAAGCCTGCTGGACCACTGCCAACAATTGCAATCTTTTGATGATTGTCAGTGATTGTAATTTCTTGTTGGCTCGATAAACCAAAATCACCAACATACCGTTCGAGTGCACCAATCGCAATTGGACTATGTTTTTTGCCTAAAATACAGGCCCCTTCACATTGTTTTTCTTGCGGACATACCCGCCCGCATATGGAAGGTAGGACGTTATCTTGATAAATGATTTTGTAGCCTTTTTCCATGTCTTCTTCTTTGATGGCCTTAATAAATTCAGGGATTTGAACGGCGACTGGACAAGCAGGCACACACAGTGGATTTTTACAATCTAAACACCGGGATGCTTCTAATAAGGCTTGGTCTTTTGTGTAGCCCAAAGGGACTTCATCAAAATTATGAATCCGCTTTGAAGGAGATTGATTGTGCATGGATTGTCTTTTATTCATCTTCGTTCACCAACTTTAAGCGACAGATATGTTCTTCATCTTGATAATAGTTTTGTCTTGCTATCAGTTCGTCAAAGTCAACATTGTCTCCTAAGAAATCGGGTCCATCTATACAGGCAAAATACGTTTCATTACCAATTGTTACACGGCAATTGCCACACATACCTGTCCCATCAATCATAATTGGGTTTAAACTCACATCGGTATGCAGCTGATGTTTTTTATTTAACGCAACAACATGTTTCATCATCACGAGTGGTCCAATCGCAATCGCATGGTCATATGTGTTTTCGTCTAGTAGGGCTTTAATTTGGTCTGTGACAAATCCTTTCAATCCTTTAGAGCCATCGTCAGTTGTTATGTATATGTGGTCGCATATCGCTTTAAATGCGTCTTCTAATATTAGATAAGAATCACTTTTGGCCCCTAAGACCAACGTGATGGTTATGCCTTTTTGATGATACGCGTAAAGTTGGGGATAAAGTGGTGCTGCGCCAACACCACCAGCAACTGCCAAAACATGTTTAATATCATGTATTTCAATGGCGTTGCCCAAAGGTCCAACAACATCTAATACGTCATCACCAATTGTTAAATGACCAATTTCCTTGGTGGAATATCCGACTTTTTGAACAATTAATGTAATTGTTTTTTTCGTGGTTTTCACGACAGTCAATGGAATCCGTTCTGCATACTGATTTGCCCGAACAATCACAAACTGTCCCGGCTGATAATTTTTAGCAATTTCTTGTGCTTCAATCTCAATGAGATCTGTTGTGTGATTCAATGCTTCTTTATGAATAATTTTTGCCATGATATCACCACTTTCTAAAGCTTGTACGTATTGAAATGTTCAGTATTTAAAATAACCAACAAAATGCCATAGACGATTGTTGTAATGCTTGCGAGTGCGATGTTGGCATAAAAGAAACTCGTCTGTTCAGCAAACAGTCCAACCAACGGAAATAAAATAATCATGACAACACTAAACGTGAGTGCGCCTAAACTTAGCACGGTAGCGCGCTTATCACTTGGTGTGATTTTATTGACATAATCTGCCATAACAACGTAAAAGACACTATCAAAAAAGCCGATTAATACAAACGGAATAACATATGTACTTGGAATAATCATGAACCAAAACATGCCTAAGATAAAGAGCGGTACATATTTTAAAACCTTTTGTTCACGATATTTTTTCTCAATTTTAACAGCAAAAAAACCACCGAGTGCGGCACATAAACTATGTCCCGCTAAAAAGACACCAATCATCCCTCTTGTATAACCCAATTCTAACAAATAATCTTGTGCAAAAAAGAAGATTGTTGTTACGGGGGCTGCAATAAGGGCACTGATTAAAATTAAGAAAAACAGTCGTTTATTCGATAATACAATCTTGGTTGAATCAATGAAATGATGTTTAAACCGCAACACAATTGAATGGTTTGTGAGATTTTGAAATGTCACATCTTTCATTAATGCTAAAAGGACAATCGCAATCACATAGATGCCAAACATCAACTGAAAATTTAACTCAAAACGGATCATTGCGATATAGCCACCAATCAATAATGACAAGGTCATTGCCAATTGATAAAACACTTCTTTACGGCCATTAAAATGAATAAATTCATCAGCTTTACCAAGTTTCTTTAATGAGTCATAGACAAGTGCTTCACCACTACCTGATTCAAATGTGTAGGATAATCCAAGTAACGTAAAAGCAAGGACAATCATGCCATAAGAATCAAAGACTAACATAATCGTGATATACATCAATGCGACAAAAACACCTAAAATCCGTGATAATTTACGACCAAATAAATCGGCAATCATTCCCGTGGGGACTTCAAAGACCATACTTGATATATGAAACACTGATTCAAAAACACCAATGTCAAATAGTGTAAACTCTTTGGACAACAAGTACATTACCCAAATACCATGGGTGAAGTTTATATTACGCACGAAGGTGTGCGCATAATCTAATGGAATATTACGTTCTATCGCTTTCATCTTCAGGTTCTCCTAGGGGTTCGTGACAAAATTTACAATATTGATCTTCTAACACGTTTTGTTTAAGGCAGTGTTCACATCTTACAATCGTTAATCCTTGGGCTTTTAACGCATCAATGTCTAATGTTCTATCCATGATAAATGGGGTCATGCTTTTGGTGATAATAAATCCAATGATACTTATCATAAACAATCCAATACTGATAAATAACAATATTAGATTGACCATAATATATCCGATAATTATGCCTAAAATAGTGATTCCAATTATCACATAAAAGAGAACAATAAATTGCTTAAGTGTTGTCATGATTTATGGAGTGTTGCGTCGCAGATTTCACAGCGTTCTTGTTCATAATCATTCATTGCACCACAAAACTCACACTCTATTTGAGGGCGTAATTTTTTGCCACAGTACGCACAAAAATCATGGTCTAAATAATTGTCTTTATGACAGTGTGGACACGCTAATGTGCGGTCTGTTTTTTGTTCTATCGCACCATTGGTCAACATAATCGCAACCATTATAAAAACAAAGATAAAAGGCGCGATTCCAATGAGGGGAAACCAGCCAATATTCATGTCAACAAAGATAAGGCTCATTCCACCAACGGCGATAAATAATGATACCAAAACAACAAAAAATGTAAATTTAGTGGTTGATTTCATTTTGTCACCTAATATAATTCAAAGATTGTTTCGCCACGATTCATTGTTAATTTTTTGCGTTTAATCCGTTTGCTGCGGATAAAATGGGTACTTTGAATCGATTCCCGTAACACACTACCTGTATGGAAACCATGAATGATGCGAACTTCTTTTACCTCGTTACTTAAGCGAGCTATAAATTTTTCTATTTCGACTTTTGCTTGGTCCTTTGTCATCCCGTGGACATCAAGTTCTACCATTAGTCTTCCTCCTCTAACGAAACAATGGGTAAATCCCCTTTAATATAGTTACGTCTTCCATATTTTTTTAAGTGTTGATCAAAGATTTGTTGCATCATCTCTTTGTTGTCTTTCATGTTGTCCACCAGTGATTGGTCAACACCTTGTGTGAATGGACAACTTTGTATACATGTCCCACAATCGGTTCCTGATTTAACCCACATATCGTAACATTTGTTTTCATCGAATTTATAGAATTGACGGTTGTTTACAATCCGTGGTTTATGCGTAATTGCATGTGATGGACAATTCATTAAACAGAGTGCACATTTTTTACAAAATGCTTGTAGTCCAAAATCAATAGGGTGATCTGGTGGCAGTTCTAGTGTTGTGAAGACGGCCCCAAGTCGGACGCGATTCCCATATTTTTTTGTGACCAAGTGATTGGTCATTCCAATTTCACCAAGGCCAGCATCATAAGCAAGGGGAACGAGTGGCGCAAGGTAATATTCTGAATTGTTAAACATCGCGTCATAACCCAAATCTTTAAGATACATCGTAAGCCGCGCTCCTATATGAGCAATTTTCAAGTAACCTTCTTCTGTCGCAAGCAATTCTTCATAATGGGGTGCACGGTTAATCATTGTTTTATCCATGGCGACAGTAAATACAATTGCCGTTGTATAATTTGGTGTGATTGGTTCGCCATAATTATCAATTCCTAAGGCATCACTCAGACCACCTGATGCTTTATAAAATGAATAATCGGTCAATGTCGTGAG
>JAIPGE010000096.1 GCA_021736285.1 Candidatus Izemoplasma sp. | reverse complement strand
TAAGGCTCGTTCATAACTCCAGTTATAGGCAAGGGCACTGGCGCTCCCTATCAGTGCAGCGGTAAGGGTAGGAAATTGTTTCATAATGGATCACCTCTTTGTAAATATTATAAACTATTATACAAAAGATTAAAACTCATATGAAAAAAAAGAGATGATTTCATCTCTTTTGGTTTAATTCATACTCGCTTGGTAAAGTGATGCGTAGTAGCCACCTGCTGCAATAAGTTCTTGATGTGTGCCACGTTCACTGATTCCATCTTGACTCAATACTAATATTTCATCAGCATTAGAAATAGTTGAAAGACGGTGTGCAATCACAAGTGTCGTGCGCCCTTTACTCAATTTATCTAAAGCACCCTGGATGAGACGTTCAGTAATGGTATCTAGTGAGGATGTTGCTTCATCTAAAATAAGAATAGGTGGGTTTTTTAAGAATACACGTGCAATACTTACACGTTGTTTTTGGCCACCTGATAGTTTGACACCACGTTCACCAACAAGTGTTTCATATCCATTTTCTAAGGACATAATAAAATCATGAATGTTTGCTTGTTTGGCCGCAGTAATAACATCACCATATGTAGCTTCTGGTCGACCATATAAAATATTATCTTTAATTGTTCCAAAGAAAATATAAACATCTTGTTGAACGTGTCCTATGTTCGATCTTAAAGAGTAGATATCATAATTTTTGACATTGGTTCCATCTACTTTAACAGCACCTTTTTCAACATCATAAAAGCGAGGGATTAATTTTGAAATGGTACTTTTTCCAACACCAGTTGCGCCAACAAGGGCAACTTTTTGACCTGGTTTAACAGTTAAATTGAAATTCTTTAACACATGTGTCCGATTTCGTTCATATGTAAAATCAACATCTTCAAATGTGATGCGACCTTGTGGATTATTTAAATATACTGGATTGTCAGGATTACATATTTTGGGTTGAATTTGTAATATTTTATAAAATTTTTCATAGCCACTCCACCCTTTTTGAACTTGTTCTATTGTCATAATTAAAGTTCGTATCGGTTGAATTAAATAGGCAAGATATAAAAAATATTGTGTATATTGTCCAATGGTGATTTGACCGAGATACACAAAATATCCACCGAAAACAAGCACGGCAATATAAAGTAAATCAATGAACCAATTGGTACCACTTGAGAAGATGCCCATCTGTAAATAAAAATCATCATAGGATTGTTGGTATTGGTCAGTTACATGTGAAAATTTCTGCATTTCGAAATGCTCATTTGTAAATGCTTTGGTTAAGCGAATGCCACCCAATGAATTTTCGATTTCACTATTAATGTCTTCATGTGTCGCTCGTGTTTTGCGTGATGCATCGAGCATTTTTTTACGACGCATTGCACTAAAAATAACCAGTAAGAGAATAAAGAAAAAGACAATAAAGGTGAATGGTGCATGAATCGTTACTAAAATAACAAAACTCCCAATAACCATAATCAAAGATACAAATAAGTTTTCAGGGGTATGATGGCTCATTTCAGAGATGTCACGTAAATGACCAACAATATATGTCATAATACTACCCGTTTTATGTTCATCAAAATAATCAGAATCTAGTGTTTGGATTTTTCTAAATAAATCAATACGCATATCACGTTCAATCCGTGTCCCCATTACATGTCCATAATAATTAACAAAAAAGTTGCAGCCCATTCTTACAAGATAAAGCAAAAACAAAATGGCTGCAAAAGTAAAAATCAAATCCAATTTTTCATTGGGAATATAATCATCTATGAAATTTCGAACAATGACTGGAAACAATAAATTAAGCCCACTCATAATTGATGCAGCAAGTGTATCTAGATAGAATAACACACGATGATTTTTATAATAACTAATAAATTTTTTCAGCATCGCAAACACCTCGAAACAAATTATAACATATTTTGGTAATGTATGGTACAATAAACTTGATGAAATGAATGAAATATTCTTTACTTAAAAAGCCTAAAATCATCACCAATTAAGCCTTAGATAAGAATTCTTGTAACTGTAAATAAAAAATGATATGTAACGACGAATATAAAAACAATCATTAGCGCTTGTTCAGTTTGTATTCTTGAATTCGAACTTAGTTTGGCACAAGAACAATCATTTTTCATTCCAAATAGTTTTGATAAAAAGGTTGTTTTATTCATAGGTTTTGATATAATTGTAATGATATATTATAGGTGAGAAAAAACAAACAGTGAGGTGTTTTGAAAATGAAAATTGCAGTAGGTGCAGATCATGGTGGATTCCAACACAAAGAAGCCATCAAAACGTTTTTGGAGGAGAAAGGATTCGATATTACTGATATGGGAACCTATTCTTTAAACAGTGTTGACTACAATGATTTTGCAAAAAAAGTAGCAGAAGGTGTCCGCGATGGCGCATTTGATCGCGGAATTTTAGTGTGTGGAACCGGCGTTGGAATGAGTATTATGGCCAATAAGGTTAAAGGTATTCGTGCCGCATTGGTTCATGATGTTTTTACCGCAGAGGCAACCCGCCTTCATAACAACAGCAACATTTTAACAATGGGTGGCCGTGTTATTGGTGAAGACTTAGCATTAAAGATTGTTGATGTTTGGGTAAATACTGAATTCAGTGAAGTCAATCGGCATCAACGTCGTGTCAATAAAATTGATACGTATCAGGAGGGATAACATGGGAAAAGTAACTGTATTGAATCATCCGTTAATTGATCATAAAATGTCAATCATTCGGGATAAAACAACTAACACAAAAGCATTTCGTGAAAATGTTAACGAAATTGGTGGATTAATCACATATGAAATTACACGAGATTTAGAAACAAAAGAAGTTGAAATTGAAACACCGATTCAAAAAACAATTACAAAGCAACTTAGTAAAGATGTTATCATTGTACCGATTTTACGCGCAGGTTTAGGAATGGTTGATGGGATTCAAATGATTATTCCAACTGCCAAAGTTGGTCATGTTGGTATGTATCGTGATGAGGAAACATTAGAGCCGCATGAATACTATGCAAAGTTTCCTGATGAAATAAAAGAGGGAACCGTCTTAGTCGTTGATCCAATGCTTGCAACAGGGGGTAGTGCCTCAGCCGCAATTAATGCTGTAAAAAAACGTGGGGCTAAAGACATTCGATTTGTCGGACTTGTAGGGTGTCCTGAAGGTGTAGAAAGACTGAACAAAGAGCACCCTGATGTAGATATTTATTTAGCCGCAATGGATGAAAAACTGAATGAAATTGGCTACATTGTTCCTGGATTGGGAGATTGTGGCGACAGGTTATTTGGTACCAAATAATGAAGCAAAATAATACAGCTAAGCTCATTGCACTTGCTAGTGCATTTGCTTTTGAGATTGTTGTATTAATTGGAGGAATGTTCTTATTAGGACGTTTTCTTGATACAAAGTTACATACCAATCCGTTATTTACTGTGACGCTTGCCTTTGCTGCAATAGTCATTGGTGTTATTAGATTGATAAAACGAGCAAATGATATGGAGGATGACGATGGATAAACGTGACCCTTTCTTACTAACGTTTCCAATTATGTGGGCAATCACATTACTTGTTGTTGTCATATTATGGATTGTTGGACAAAAAATATGGGGCCTTTCTTACGCACTAGGCTCTGTCACAATGTTATTTACGATGAGTATGCTTTACAAAAGCTCTAAAAAAGTATTGTCACAAGACAAACAAAATGCACAACGGATGGCAGTTCGCAATTATGCGTTTCGATATTTCTTTTATGCAGTTATTTTAGTAACGGCAGCTGTTCATGATAATTTAAGTGTCATTGTTGCTGCCATTGGGTTATTTTCTTTTAAAGTTATCTTTTATATAGTTTTTTTTGTAACTGAACGAGGTGAGTCTAATGCTTGAGTTTTACATTAATTTATCAAGTGGGATGAAAGCATCATTGATAATAACTTTTATAATGATGTTTATTTTAATCATTCAGGGAGTTAAGGTATCAAAATTAAAAACCAGTGATGTACCAACTGGATTTACACTTCTTTTGGTTAAATTTGTTGATGGTGTGAACACGTCACAAAAAGAATTTTTCCCAACTTACTGGCGAAAATTCACCCCATTATTATTTACTATATTACTGTATTTATCACTTGCCAATACAGCTGGCTTACTTGGTATGACAGCGCCACTCTCAAATATTAGTGTCGCATTAAGTTTCAGTTTGTTTGCCTTTTTGGCAATTCAATTTTCAGCATTATTTATTAAAAAACCTAAGCAACGTACCAAAGATCTTGCAAGTCCCCATTGGGCATTTACCCCGATTAATCTAATTGGTGAAATGTCTACCCCATTTGCGATGGGATTACGTTTATTTGGGAATTTGATTAGTGGAAGTATTATAGCCTTATTTGTCTATGCTATTTTAGGCTGGACAGGTATTTTTATAGGTCCATTTTTACATGCTGTATTTAATATATTCTTTGGTGTCGTTCAAGCATATGTTTATTACATGTTGTTAAGTATTTTTATCAGTATGGCAGTAGAAGAGTAATTATTAACTGAGAATTCAGATAATATAAATAAAAAATATTAGGAGGAATTGCAATGGAATATGTATCGATTTTTACAGAACATTTTGCAGCAGGAATGGCATTTTTAGGTGCTGGAATTGCTGTACTTACAGGAATTGGGCCTGGAATTGGTCAAGGGTATGCTGCAGGGAAAGCAGTTGAAGCAATTGGACGTCAACCAGAAGCGGTTGGAAGTATTCGTACGGTTATGATTACTGGTCAAGCATTAGCTGAGACTACTGGGTTATACGGATTACTTGTTGCGATCTTATTGATTTTTGCAAACGGACTTGGATTATAAAATAAGTTACATTAGGAGGCAAAATCATGGGATTTGCTGAAAAAATATCGGCCTTTGTCAATGAAGCTTTAGGTGTTTCTTTTGAAGAAATGGCGATTCAGATTATCTCAACGGTGATTTTGTTTTTGGTTGTTAGATATTTCTTTTGGGAAAAAGTGACAAATTATTTAGAAACACGTCATCAAGAAATGACAGAAAATTACCAAGAGGCAGAGGTAACGAAAAAAGCGTCGGAAGATCTCAAAAAAGAAGCTGAATCTGAATTAATTAATATTAAAGAAAGTGCCAGCGAGAAATACAACCAAGCTAAAGTACGTGGTGAAGAAAAACGCAAAGAAATTGTTGATGAAGCGAAGAAAGATGCCAAAAAAATCATCGCTAATGCCCATAAAGAAGTAGACAGTATGGTTGAAAAAGCAAAAGCAGAAATCAACGATGAAATTGTGAGTGTTGCCACACTTATGGCAGAAAAAATCATTGAAAAAGAGATAGATGAAACAAAACACAAACAATGGATTGAGCAAGCAACGAGTGAGGTCATGAAATCATGAGTTTACTCGGGTTTCAGTATGCAGAAGCGCTTTTTTCTTTAGCAAATGAAACCCAAAAAGCGAATGAAATGGCACCGCTTTTTGAGGATATATCAAGCCAAATAGAACAAGATGTTAGGGTATATTTGTCACATCCAAATGTTCCCAAAGCAAATAAAAAAACAGTTGTCAATAAATTGACAGATAACACATTATTCCGTCATTTTTTGTTTGTTTTAGTAGATAATAATCGACTTGATGCATTAGAAGATATTAAAGCGGAATATAAGAAAATATTAGATCATCAAAACAAACACCTTGATGTGGTTGTGTATTCTAAAAATGCGTTATCTGATGAAGAAATAGATCGACTTAAAAAAACATTAAAACAAAAAAAAGGGCGGGACATTACATTAAAAAATGT
>JAIPGE010000095.1 GCA_021736285.1 Candidatus Izemoplasma sp. | reverse complement strand
TAATATAAGATATAGTATGCTAAACATATATAATTGGAGGTGTGTTTATGTCATTTACCTGGGCTTCAAAGAAGCCAAAAGATGGTATTGCAACCATCTATGAATCAAACATAACACTGAACAAAGCAGCCAGTTCACACTTCGAAAGAGCCTATAATGTTTTATTAGGCCTTGATGAAGACAACATGAAAGTTGCGATTAAACCTGTGTCAAAAGAAGAATTTGATATTGGGGCAATACCTGAAGAAAAAAGACATAAAATAACTGTAAAGCCTAGTTATGCGCGGGTGTGTAATAAAAAATTCATTAGCGAACTTGCTGATGTTGCTGGGATTGATCTTCAAAAAGGCCATTCCTTTAAATTTAAAGCGCATTGGGAAAAAAATCAATCGCTATTAATTATTGATTTAAATAAACCGGAGGTGTCATAATCATGGATATGGAATTAATGATTATTTTATGGTTTGTGATTATTATTGTTGCAGCACTTATTGAGATGAATACTATGGACTTAAGTAGCATTTGGTTTAGTATCGGTGCGTTAATTGCATTCATTCTATCCCTTGTTGGATTACAACCTGTCGCACAAATTATTGTCTTTGTGGTTGTGTCAGTTGTCCTACTTGTTAGTTTACGACCAATTGCTAAAAACTACTTTAAAACCAATGTGATAAGCACGAACTCTGACCGCCTTGTTGGAAAAGTGGCAGTATGTACTAAAGAAATTCAAGTTGGCGACCGTGGAGAAGTAAAAATTGATGGTAAGTTTTGGCTTGCTGTAACATCAGGAGATGAAGACATTCAAGTAAATGACAAAGTTCAAGTATTAGCAATTGAAGGTGTTAAATTGATTGTCGATAAGATTCGATGAGCGTTGGCTTATTTCGTAGAATCGGATCATTTGTTTTAGATGCATTGCCAATTTTTCTACTTGTGTCCATTGCGTTCTCAACGTTTGTTGGGGACTTACTTAAGGCCGACGGATATGATGAATTAATGGCTGAATATCAAACATACAATGAGCAATATTACACAGCAATTGAACCTTATCAAGAACAACTAGATAATAATGAGATTACAGAAAATGAATACTTAGCTTTGGTTGAAGACGATTACAATACATTTGTTAATAACACCACTGAACATCGAGAAGCAATTACAATGTATTTTATTAAGTCAACCGCGTATCATTTCTTTGCATTCACATTGATTTATTACATCTATAACGTTATATTACATGGTCGTACTTACGGCCGAAGATTACTAAATATTGAGTTAGGTGGTCGCATTAATTGGTGGACACTGCTCATAAGAGAAGTATTTTATAAAATGTTTTTTTGGTTGATAACTTTATTCATCTTAGGTATCGGTATCGATGTGGCCGCGATTTTATTTAGTCGTCGTAAACGTACACTAAGGGATATAGTTTCAAATACATATGTCAAATTTGAAGGTGTCGATTATCCATTTTAAGGGATAAAATAAAAAAGGAGGAATATAATGCCTACAACTTTAATTATTTTAGTTATTATCATTGTTTTAGCGTTAGCTTTAATTTCACAAGCATTCGTTATTGTCCAACAATCAAACCGTTATGTTGTTGAACGCTTAGGAGGATATCATGTCTCTCTAGACGTTGGATTACATTTCATTGTTCCATTTATTGATCGTGTTAAACAAAAAGTATCTTTAAAGGAACAAGTTGTTGACTTTGCCCCACAACCTGTTATCACGAAAGATAACGTCACAATGCAAATTGATACTGTTGTCTTTTATATGGTAACTGATTCAAAATTGTTTACTTATGGTGTGGATTATCCACTCAAAGCAATTGAGAATTTAACCGCGACAACATTACGTAACATCATTGGTGAATTAGAACTTGATGAATCACTTACATCACGGGATTTAATCAATGAAAAAATGCGTATCATCTTAGATGAAGCAACGGATCCATGGGGTATTAAAATTAATCGTGTGGAATTGAAAAACATTCTGCCACCAAAAGATATCCGTGAAGCGATGGAAAAACAAATGCGTGCTGAACGTGAACGTCGCCAAGCCATCTTAATCGCTGAAGGTAACAAACGTTCTGCGATCTTAAATGCTGAAGGTGAGAAAGAAGCTGCAATCTTACGTGCTGATGCTGAAAAAGAAAAACAAATCCGCGAAGCTGCCGGTAAAGCAAAAGCAATTGTTGAAGTGCAAACTGCAACCGCTAAAGGTATCGAAATGATCAAAAAAGCTGGCGCAGATGAAGCATTCTTACGCTTAGAAGCTTACAAAGCAATGATTGATGTTTCGAAGGGACAAGCAACCAAACTTATTATCCCATCTGAAATGCAAGGAATGGTTGGACTTGCCTCAACATTATCTGAAGCTGTCAAAAGCAACCCACAAACAAAAAAATAACACATAATAAGAAAAAGACTTGTTGCAGCGATGCAACAGTCTTTTTTTATGTTTATAGTCTTTAAAATTATATTCTTAAAACTCACAATTACGTGGTGTTCTTGGAAAAGGAATCACATCACGGATGTTTTCAACTCCTGTTATATACATTAGCATACGATCAAATCCAAGACCAAATCCCGCATGTTGACACCCACCATAGCGTCTTAAATCTAAATACCATTTAAGTTCTTCTTTTGGAATATTCATTTCATCCATGCGTTTTTCTAACATATCTAACCGTTCTTCCCGTTGGCTCCCACCAATTAATTCTCCCGCACCTGGGACAAGCAAGTCCATTGCCGCGACAGTTTGTTTATCGTCATTTAACCGCATGTAAAATGCCTTTATATCTTTCGGCCAATCTGTGACAAAAACTGGACCATCAAAATGTTTTACTAAGTATTTTTCATGCTCAGTGGCAAGATCTTGTCCATACTCAGGGATATTTTCAAAAACATCTTTTGCTTGTTTTAGTACTGCTATCGCTTCTTTATGCGTAATTCGTTTAAAGTTACTTTTTATAACATTACTTAGTTTTTTTAGCAATCCTTTTTGGACAAATTTATCAAAAAACGCAATTTCTTCTTTAGCACGATCTAAAACATACTTGATAATGTATTTTACCATCGCTTCAGCAAGATCCATATCATCTTCTAAATTAGCAAATGCAATTTCTGGTTCAATCATCCAAAATTCACTGGCATGTGTCGTTGTATTAGAATTTTCAGCTCGAAATGTTGGCCCAAATGTATACACATTTCGGAACGCCAATGCAAAGGCTTCAGCCTCTAATTGGCCAGATACAGTAAGGTTTGTTTTCTTTTGAAAGAAATCTTCTGTATAATCAATTTGCTTCTTGTCATTCTTAGGTACATTATTTAAATCAAGTGTTGTGACTGCAAAGGTTTCTCCTGCCCCTTCTGCGTCACTTGCAGTGATAATGGGTGCGGCTAAATGGATAAAATCTTGTTCTTGAAAAAACGTATGTATTGCATGTGTCAATAAACTTCTCACTCTAAAAATAGCGGTAAATAAGTTAGTTCGGGGTCTTAGATGCGCATTTTCCCGTAAGAACTCGCGCGTGTGACGTTTTGGTTGAATCGGATAGTCTTCAAGTGAATCTCCAACAAGATCAATCTGTGTTGCTTTTATTTCAAAAGGTTGTTTGCGATTTGGGGTTAATACAAGCGTCCCTTTAACACTGATAGCACTTCCCACACGATACTTTTGAAGATCTTTAAAATTTTCTAACAAGGTTTTCTCATAGACAACTTGGATTGTTACAAAGAACGTCCCATCATTAACGTTTAAAAACCCAAATTCTTTTTGAGCACGATTGTTTCGTACCCAAGCGTTTATTTCTACTTCTTTGTTAGCTAATGTTTCATAGTTCTTAAATAACTTACGAACACTGTATTTCATTGTTCTCCTCCTTTATTAAATAAAAAAACGTCCTTAAACAACTGTCTAAGGACGAAATAAATTCCGCGGTACCACCTTAATTCTAATACTAGCACTCATCTCTTTAACGCAGATATACGGATAGGTCTACTCAATTCTTCTATCACTCGCGGTGTTATTCCATCATACAATATGTTCTAGCTTGCACCATCCTAGACTCGCTTATCATGTGAATATGATGTACTTCTCCGGTCACAGTTTTATAATCTTATCTTATCAAACTTTTGTCTTTTGTCAATCATTGTTATCATCTATTTGTTCTTTGGTTTCAATATTAACGTTTGAAATCTCACTAAACTTCTTACCAATTTTATTTGATGTGATATGAATATTCTTAACGTCTTTATTAACTGTATCAATTGTCCGTGATAATTTATCCCATCGCTCTTGATAGCGGGTAAATTCATCACTTAGTTTGATTAATTCTTCCTGGATAACCTTGGCGTGTTTGTCGCGTTCTGCATTTCTTAACATCATCTGAACTGTCGTGAGTAAACTCATTAATGTCGTCGGTGACGCAATCCAGATTCGTTTCCGTTGTGCATAGTCGACAATGTCTTGATGGTAAGCATTAATCTCAGCAAAAATGGCTTCAGCAGGTACAAATAAGATAGCTTGTTCGCTGGTTTCAGTTGGAATAATATATTTCGATGCAATGTCATCAATATGTTTTTTGACATCTTTTTTAAAGACTCTGCTTGCCAGCTCTTTATCCTGTTTTGAGACATCTTTATCTACCATTCGTTGATAGTTTTCTAATGGAAACTTTGAATCAATAGCCAAATCACCCATTAGTTCCGGTAAATGAATAAGTGCATCAACTTTTTTTCCATTAGATAAGGTAACTTGTGTATCAAATACTTTCATGTTCTTCTCACCAAAAATAGATTCTAAAATATGGTTTAGTTGGACCTCACCAAAGGTTCCTCTTGTTTTCTTATCGGTTAATATATTTTGTAATGAGACAACTTCTGTTGATAACTTATCAATATTTTTTTGTGCTTCATCTATTTTACTCAGCCTTTCAACTATACTTGTGAATGTTTTATTGGTTTTTTCGAACCCTTCATTTAGACGGAATTCAACTTTTTTGTTAATATTATCCATTTTGTTTTCAATTTGTTCATTCAAGTGGTTAAAACGTTTTGAAATATCCTCAGTTAACCCTTCTTTAAAGGTGTTTAAATCCTTGATATTTTCTTTTGAACTTTTTCCAATTGAATTAGCGAGTTCTACTTTGATTTCACCGTTTTCACGGGTTATTTTATTAAAAAGTTCGTTATTTTGATCTTTGATTGTTGTTGATAAGTCGGCATCTTTATTTTTTATAACCAGTGCAATAATGGTTGCTAATAATAAAATAGTGACAACAAGTAATCCTAACAGTATATATTCCACAAACCTCACCTCCAATTTATTATACCACACTCAAAAAAATAGTAGACAAGCGTCTACTATTCTTCATCTATAGTCATATATTTTTGATACTCAAATAGCTTACTTAACGGTTTGTTGCGGATAATATTTAAAACACCATGTGCAAATATATCTCCAACGGATAATTGGGTGATTTTATCAATCTTCATATGTTCTTCTAATTTGATTGTGTTGGTACAAACAACTTCTTTTAAGCCACAATTTTTAATCCGCTCTATCGCTTTTCCACTGAATATTGGATGAGAACATGCGGCATAGACTTCTGTTGCGCCTAAGTCCAAAATAGCATCCGCTGCGCCTGTGATAGTTCCTGCTGTATCAATAATATCATCAATAATAATGGCGACTTTTCCTTTAACATCCCCGACAACCCCCATAACTTCACTCACATTAGGTGCTGGACGACGCTTATCAATAATTGCGACTCCGGTATTCATAATGTCTGCCATTTTTCTTGCTCTGACAGCACCGCCATGGTCTGGTGCAACAAT
>JAIPGE010000094.1 GCA_021736285.1 Candidatus Izemoplasma sp. | reverse complement strand
GGCGATTGGATTTAGTGAAACAATGTCGGTTTGAAGGGGCGTTTACCTTTGTGTATTCCAAACGAGATGGGACAGCATCCGCAAAATATGAGGACAATGTTTCAATGAAAGAGAAAAAAGCACGGTTACAAGAATTGAATGATTTTATTAATGAGGGGTATTTAACAGGTACAAAACGTTTTGAAGGTGAGATTATAAAAGTGCTTGTTGAAGGGACGTCAAAAAATGATGACAGCGTTCTAGCGGGTTATACAGAAAATAATAAACTCGTTAATTTTAAAGGAAATAAAGCACTGATTGGTCATATTGTTGATGTCAAAATTACAACTGCTAAAACGTGGTTTATGATAGGTGAAGCCATTGACAAAACTTGATGAACTGATTGAAGCCATTCAAAATGAAGCCGCGGTTAAACGGTATAAAAAGTTAGAAAAAATCATCAATAACGACAGCCAACTCAGTAAAGACTATCAAGCTTTAATAACTACCCAAAAGCAAGTCGTTAATTATGAACATAAAAATGATCCAAGGCTTAAAGAAGCCCAAAAAGATTATCAAATCATTCTTGAGCAATTAGAACAACACCCATTATTTAATGAATTTATTGAACTCCAAGAATGGGTTAATAACGATTTAAAGATGTTACAAGCAATGATTGAAGATGCGTTAACTGACATCACATTGAACTAAAGGGAAATTGCTTTTTTAAGCGATTTCCTATTGCTTTATGTGGCAAACTAATTTATAATGAAGATAGATTGGAAGGTGTTAATATGGCAAAAAAGAAAAAAGCTGAAGAATATATTTATCTTTATTCAAAAAAAGTAAAAATTAGTAAGCTCGTGAATGACTTTATTGTGATTCCAAGTTTTGAGATTGTTAAGTATCTCAAAAACAAAGAAATTTACTTGCCAAATTATTTACACAAAGCGCTCATCCGAAAAAATATTGCCCCAGCAATTGCTGATGCAGAAAGTAGCGGTAAGTTTTCTGATGAGATGCAGTATCGTCTTCGTTGGTTTGATGATTTTACTATTTTTCAACTAGAACGTCTAGCATCAGGGTATCAATTAAAAATTGATGTAAATGAATACAAAAAAGATTTCTGGGACATTGTTATCAGAAATAGAACTGAATTAGGGATTAATAACTTTGAGTTTGTTAAATTACAAAACCTGACGTTAAAATACGCAAAACAACCACAAGAAACATACGAGGAAATGATTGCGAATTTTAATGAAGTCTATTTTGAACCAGATGGATATTTTGATGGAACACTTATTGAAGATGCCCAAGAAGTACTAGAGAACGCGACAACAATGACAGAAATTCGCGATCTCGGAAAAAAATATGGCGTAGATATTCCACGCCGCATCAACAAAAAACAATTGGTTGATATCGTCGCTTTAAAACTTGGATTTGATGATGAAAAACGTGAAGAAATTTCTAAAAAATCAATTTTAGAAATTGAACGTTATGCGAAACGGCGGAAAGTTAATGTCAGTATTGAACTTAGAAAAAGTGATATGATTGAGTACATTTTGATAAAAATGCCAAAACAAGCAGAACCCAAATATACCGAAAGTTTAGAAGTCTTTGCCGGAATGAACATTGAAGAATATCTCTACAATATTAAATTCCAGGAGATTGCTGGTAAAGTCAAGGAACAACGCAAAAAAATATTTAAAAAAGTAATATTATTGATTCTTGCAGTCGGTATTTTAGGAGTAGTAGGATATTTAGCATATACCAATTTTATATAATTTAGGTGAGCAACATGGATGGTATCGATAAAACACAATATACGCCAATGATGCGTCAATATTTAACAATTAAAGAAGACTATGAGGATGCGATAGTCTTTTTTAGACTTGGGGACTTTTATGAGATGTTTTTCAGTGATGCCTATCTTGCTTCTAGAGAATTAGAAATTCAATTAACTGCTCGAGATGCTGGCGCAGATGAACGCGTACCAATGTGTGGCGTGCCCCATCACTCAGCAGATCGTTATATTGAAAAACTCATTCAAAAAGGATATAAAGTAGCAATTTGTGAACAAGTCGAAGATGCTTCTAAAACAACAAAACTCGTCAAACGGGATGTTGTTAGATTGATTACACCGGGCACCTATATGGAACAAACTGAAAATGACAATCATTATATCGCAGCCCTCGGGATTCATCCGTATTTGTTTACCGTGAGTTTTTTAGATGTCGCAACAGGTGATAGTTTTAGTTTAGAATTGCCGAAAGACAAAACAATATTGGTTGGAGAATTAATGCAAATCAACGCCAAAGAATTGGTTGTATCACATGTTTTTGATGAAGCCTTTTTAAAAGAATACATAAAACAAGAAGGGATTGTTGTATCGATTCAAAGTGATACCGATATTCCTGATATGTTTGATCATCTCTTAAAATCAATTCCAACCAAAGAAGCCAAAAAAACATATCGTCGATTACTTAAATACATTATCGATACACAAAAACGACACTTAATGCATATTAAGCCAGTTGAGGTCTTAGAAGCAACGTCTTATTTAAGACTTGACAGCAACTCAGTCCGGAACTTAGAACTAACTGAAACTATGCGCCAAGCACACCGCAATGGCAGTTTATTTTGGTTGATTGATAAATGTAAAACCGCAATGGGAAGTCGCTTTTTAAAACGTCAGTTATTACGCCCATTAGTCAATAAAGATGTCCTTGAAACACGTTATGATACAATTGATATACTTAATAAAGAATTCATTATTAAAGATGAACTCCGTGATGCTTTAACCGATGTCTATGATTTAGAACGAATTATTGGTCGCGTTGCTTACGGCAATGCCAATGCCAAAGACTTAGTTCAACTGAGACGAAGTCTCGGTGTCATTCCGTATCTTAAAGAACAACTCAAAACATTGAATACCAATCATACCAATTATTTATCTGAACGCCTTGATACATGTGATGCATTGCATCAAGAGTTATCACGCGGGCTTGTTGATGACCCACCGCTAACAATTAAAGAAGGTGGTATCATCAAAAATGGGTATGATGATACGTTAGATGACTATCGAGAAATCTCATCAAATGTCAAAGACTTCTTACAATCCTTAGAAAAAAGTGAACGTGAAAAAACGCAGATTAAGAAACTAAAAATTGGTTATAACCGTGTCTTTGGCTATTATATAGAAGTGCCCAAAGGCCAAATTGAGAATGTCAAAGATGAATTTGGCTATACACGTAAACAAACCTTGGCGAATAGTGAGCGGTATATCACTGAAACACTAAAAGAAAAAGAGAAGAAGATTATTAATAGTGAGGAAAAACAAATTAGTTTAGAATATAACTTGTTTCTGAAAATACGTGAGTTTGCCAAAGAACACATTCAACACATTCAAACAAACGCGGGAATAATAAGTGAAATCGATATGATGATTGCTTTTTCAATCATTAGCGAAAAATATCAGTTGGCACGACCAACACTTGTCAAAGGTCATACCGTGTCAATAGAAGCTTCATTTCATCCTGTTGTAAGTGAAGTGTTAGAAGATGTGTTCATCCCGAATGATATTACAATGGACAAAGAGACTGATATTCTATTAATTACGGGACCGAACATGAGTGGTAAATCAACTTATATGCGCCAACTCGCAATCACTGTGATTTTAGCACAAATTGGATCATTTGTTCCAGCTAAAAAGGCAAAATTACCTATTTTTGATGCAATTTATACCAGAATTGGTGCTGCTGATGATTTGGTCAGTGGTAAATCAACCTTCATGGTTGAAATGCTCGACGCAAATCGTGCCATCAGTGGCGCAACAAAAGATTCACTCATTTTATTTGATGAGATTGGTCGCGGGACCGCAACCTATGATGGTATGGCACTTGCCCAATCAATCATTGAGTATATCCATGAAGAAATCGGATGTAAGACGCTTTTTTCAACGCACTATCATGAATTAACAAATTTAGATCACACGTTAAAACGGTTAAAAAATGTCCATGTCAGTGCGACCAATGAAGCCGGTCACATCACCTTTTTACATAAAGTTAAAGATGGCCCAACCGATAAATCATACGGAATCAATGTCGCAAAACTCGCAGACTTACCAAGTCCTTTAATTAAACGCGCAAAACACTTATTAAATCATCTTGAATTTCATCATAAACGGCTTGAACAAGATGAAGCGGTTACTTTGTTTGATTTTGAAGAAGAGGATACAATAGAACCAAGAGATGACATAAGAGCGCGTTTAAAAGAAGTTGATTTAGATGAATGTACACCTCTTGAAGCACTTAATATCTTAAATGAATTAATGCATAAATTAAAATAGATGGTCATATGACCATCTACAAAGATAATATAAATAAAAAACGGTAATACTTAGGTGTATTACCGTTTTAATTATTTTAGTGTATTTACAAGTTTTGCTAAACTAGATTTTTGTCTAGAAACCTTATTTTTGTGGTTTAATCCTTTAGTAATTGACTTGTCTAATTTCTTATTGGCTAGATCTAAAGCGTCTAATGCTTTGTCTAAGTTGCCTTCTTCCACCGCAATTTTAACATTGCGAACAGCTGATTTTAATCCTGAACGAAAAATATTATTTCTTACTTTTTTCTTCTCATTTTGTCTATTTCTTTTAATTTGATCTTTGATATTTGCCATGGCCTTCACCTCCGTTTTCAATAGCGTATTTATTGTATCAAAAAGCACTATAAAAAGCAACTACTTATGTTTAGAAATTACCTTTTTTAAGTTTTTTTGAAATGTTTGGTCATCAATTTTGGTACGTTTTTTCGGTCCTTTGATTCGAACATGTTGCCGTAACTTTTTGTGAGAACTGCGTCTGTTTAATAAATTTAAGATATTGTCTTCAGTATAAATCATTCCACTTGGATGAATGACATACGCTTGTTTGGTTAATGCCAGCGATGCTAATCCATAATCACCTGTCACAACAATGTCACCCGATTGAACCTTGTTTAATAAGGCAAAATCAACGGTATCTGGTCCCTTACTAATCATAAATACTTGGGCATAATCATTATCATAGACATGAGCAGTATCAAAGAACATTAAGACATCAATTTGATCTTTTTTGGCTAATTTAATGATTGTTTCTTTGACAGGACAAGCGTCAGCATCTACTAAAATACGCATCGCATCACCACCTTTTTATCTATAATAAGTGTAACACAGGTTTTGATTTATGCAACTTAGTATTACAGAATGGATTTTTCCGTGATTAAAATCTTTTCATATGATATAATTTTTTTAAGAAAGGGGCGTTTATTATGCTTAAACTAGAAAACATAAGTAAATACTATTACTCAAAAAACAATATTGTACTTGCCCTGAGTCATATCACATGTGAGTTTCATGCAGGGGAATTTGTAGCAATCACAGGTGAGAGTGGCAGTGGAAAGAGTACATTTTTAAATGTACTAAGTGGTCTTGATACCTTTGAAGATGGTAAATTGTTCGTCAATGATGAAGAAATAACGCATTTTACGATTGATCAACTTGAGCGGTATCGTAATGATTATATTGGTTTTGTTTTTCAAGACTATAATATTATTGAATCATATAGCGTTTTTGAAAATGTGATGAGTGCATTATTGTTAAAAGACTTATCAAAAGAAACACGCAATGCACAAGCACAAGCAATAATTGAAAAAGTAGGACTATCATCACACATGCATCAAAAGGCGAGCACACTTTCTGGTGGTGAAAAACAACGTACTGTCATCGCAAGAGCTTTAGCAAAAGATGCAAAAGTGATTGTTTGTGATGAACCAACAGGCAACTTAGATGAAGAGACCGCCAAAGATATACTAAATTTGTTGCATG
>JAIPGE010000093.1 GCA_021736285.1 Candidatus Izemoplasma sp. | reverse complement strand
CAAGAGTAAGTTGTTTCATACTGACGACAATCTGGTTAAACGGTTGTTAAATGAAAAACTTAAATTTTTTAGCAAAGGCATTTTCAATACAAAAGAATTAGAAGAATTGATTTATGACAGTGTTGATTTTGAAAAAATCAAAGATAAAAAAGTATATGTCGCAACAACACATCTTGGCGACACATCAGCGAATTTTTTTGATTTAATCAAAACCAATTACAAACATTTTTTCAAATCAGATTATCAAATTGAATATTATGATATTAATAAATACCCTGATGAAAAAAAATATCAAGTGCTATTGGCTTCTTGTGCTATTCCGGTCGCTTTTAAACCTATCCAAATTGATGATAAACGCTATTATGATGGCGGTATTTTAGACAATGCACCCTATGATCCATTGATTGAAGCTGGGTGTGATACCATTATCGTGATTGATTTATATACCTTCAGTTTAATGCGTGTTAGAAAGGAAGAGCGGGCGAATTTACTTGTCTGTTATCCTAAAAAAGGGTTGAGAAGCATCCTTGATTTTAGACAGGAATATTTAGATCGACGGTTCGATTTAGGATATCATGATATGACGAAGTTGTTACGGGAAAATCTTGAAGATTTAGTTGAGTAAAAAAAGAAAACAGACACCTCAATCATAATTATAGTGATGGAGGTGTTTTTTAATGCAAAAATTATTAATTAGTGGTCTTGTGCTTTTTATGAGTGTTTTTTGGATAACAGCTGTTAGCGCAAGTGATTATGATTCTTATCAGGACATTGAGTTTGAACACAATGGAGCAAGATTTTTAAGTCAGTATAGTCAAAATATGTATGATAAGTACTATGAAAAAGTAAAACGGCGACGTTTTTGGGGATGGCGCACCTATACTAAATACAAAAATGAGAAAGTGTATTTCACAAAAGATACACTTTATTCAATCGTAAATGAAGGGACGTCGCCGATTCGACAAACGTTCCAATTCAAAAGTATTGAAACAACAAAGAAACAATATGATGTATCGGGTAATATTAAACTCAAAGCAAAAGGGGAAGCATTTACCATTGAACTAGGATTTGAAGAATCACTTGACTGGGATATAAGTGCAATGACGAGTGAAAGTTATACCGAAGACATTGAAATTCGTGTCGATGTTGATCCGATGACAAAACTGATTGTTGAAATCCGAGGAGAAGGAAAAATTTCTAATGGTGTCGCAAAATACTATCGCTTTTGGCGACAAGCCAGAAGAGGTGGCTGGGAAGTATTGGTGGTAACGACTGAATATTATTCATTACGAAAGGAAGCCATTGATGAAACGTAATCTTGTTATGAGTATCCCCCTAATTTTGGTGTTGCTTCTTACGGGATTAATGTTTATTGAAAAGGATAATACGTTATTAGTGGTTAGTAATCCCAGTATATTATCATCTTATCAAAGCAGTGTTCATGAAACGATGTCAATAACAGTCTTGTCTAATCAATCAAAAAGTTATCATTTTGATAAAGACTACATTACCAAAGCCGCTATTGTCAGTGGTGAAGAACAAACCCGAATCAATATTACTGACATCAACTCATTAGCTGAAACCACAGAATTAAATGGTCAGCAAGTATCTCCCGTCCATATTACATTCAAATTGGATTTTCATATTGAACAAGGTATGATTCAGTATACAGAGGCCAATCTATTATTGTACTATCATAATGGCGCACATTTATCGATTCCAATTGGTGAATTTCACTACGTATTTTTACGTGAATCTTCGCATCCGATTACCCTTGGTGGACTGAGTGCGACAACCGAAGAAATTGATGGAATTACTACCGTAAGTGGCATCTATTTAGAACTGGGGAATATATCAAACAATAATATTGTCATCAAACAAATCAATTTATTAAGTTGTGATGTAATTGCCAATCATAAACAAACAACTTTGGTTGAACAAACTATCTTATATGATGATCATGTGACAGATGTGATCCCACTTGAACAGTATGATTTTCATCAAGCGTTTGTCGAAGAACCACTCAATCATCTAATTTTAAAACAACAATCTCAAGCGTTTTATGTTCCGCTCATCTATCAAGGGGATATAGCCCATATTGAACGGTTTGTCATTGAAATTACGTATGAACAGAACAACACACTTAACACAATTTATTTAGACGATTTTCCTTTTATGCGACAAAATTTATTTGGTCCGGTATTTTATGACGATTTGGTGATTCTCGATGGTCCTATCAAAGATTAATGCCTTTGTTATATCGTATGATACACAAACAGTGAAGTTTGATGAAATGTTGTTAACTGGACGTGTCACTGTGTTTGCTGGTCCTAATGGAGTTGGTAAAAGCACACTCATCAGAAGTCTTGCTGGACTTAATAATGTGGCTTTATACGATGGTAAATTACGCTACGCGACAGATTATCCGAAGTATCCGATTGATGTCACCGTAAAAACAGTGATTGACACATTGATCAGATATGACAATACCTTTAATCTGGATATCGTTTATACGCTGATTGAACAGTTTCAATTCAAGCAATATTTAGACCATGAGTGTGCTTCATTATCAAAAGGCAATCAAATGAAACTCAATCTGATATTAACACTTAGTTGTGATGTGCCGCTTTATTTATTAGATGAACCGTTTTCAGGACTGGATGATAATACAAGAAATGAATTGTTAACATATATCTTATCTGATAATAAACAGTATATTCTAACATCGCATCTAAACGATATTATTAAAGACAAGCGGTTAAATGTGGTCATGTTATGAGGTTAATAAAGTTACAAATTACATTTTTATGGACCAAGCGAGTATGGACTTATCTGTGGGGACTATCAAGTCTTGCAACGGTATATGGACTTTTAGTATCGGATGTTTTTGCGTCAACATCAGAACAACATTTTTTTAAAGATACCATGAATCAACAGTATCTTTTAGATGCCATAACCTTTATTAAATGGATGGCATTATTTTCAATGCTTTTTATCCTAATTCACAGTGTTATGGTTAATCAATATGATGAATTAATGATTGCTAGGCAAACAAAAGAGCTATTTATTCTTTCAAAATTAATAGTGATGGTCTTATTTCTTGCATACAGTATGTTTCTTAGTGCATTACCACTGTTAATTATTGGTGAATTAACTGATTACTTTAACTTAACAACCACATTAATTCTATCTTTTAGTATGGTTTTTATGATAAGTGTTTACTACCTGTTATTTGCACTTTTGTTGTACCTGAAACACCCTCATATTATTGCGATTATGACACCATTTTTAGGCTATATATTATCATTCATTTTAAGTGATCCAATCGTTCAACTAGATGCGATAGATAACGTTCTTTATCTCCTTCATATAGGGTTTCCTGATGTTTTATTAACCGAAACATTACATCCGCTATTCTTATATGGTACAGGGATTGTTCTAAGTGTTTGTATGGTCTTCATTCTTGGCATCATAAAAGGGTATCAGTACCGACCTACGAAATTGAAAAAACGTTGATAAAACTGTCCATTTATGGTATAGTATATATTGCTTATAAGGAGCTGGTAATATGTGTGGTATCGTTGGATATATTGGGAATCAAGATGCTAGAGAAATTATTTTAAACGGCTTAGAAAAATTAGAATATCGCGGATATGACAGTGCTGGCGTCACGCTCCGTAATAATGCGAATGGTGCCTTTAAAGTCTATAAAGATAAAGGACGTATTGCTCACCTAAGAGAATTGGTTGATTACTCGTACGAAGCGGGACTAGGTATTGGCCATACACGATGGGCAACACATGGCATACCAAATTTTGCAAATAGTCATCCGCATTATTCGATGGATAGCCGTTTTTTTATTGTGCATAATGGCGTAATTGAAAATTATAAAGAATTAATTACGAATTATCTTCAAGGCAGTGTCTTTGCTAGTGATACAGATACAGAAGTTATTGCATACTTAATTGAACGTTTCTCAGCGAAAATGAGTGTTTCAGAGGCAATTCGTAAAACGATGAGTTTATTAGAAGGATCTTATGCGCTCGCGATTATTGATCGCGATAACCCAACCAAACTCTATGCTGCGAAAAACAAGAGTCCTTTACTAATCGGCCTTGCTGAGCATGGCATTGTTGTTGCGAGTGATGTGATGGCGTGTGTTGGTTATGCCACACATTATATTCCCTTAGAAGACAAAAGTTTTGTCGAATTAGATGGCGCAAGTTACAAAATCAAAGACATCATTGGTAAAAATCTAGATCATGATATAAAAGAAATTGATATTGATGCATCAAATATTGAAAAAGGCGAATATGCGCACTTTATGCTTAAAGAAATCAATGATCAGCCAGGGGTTATACGCACCATTTTACAACGTTATTTTAAAGACAATAAAGCAACATTAAATGGCGAAATCAAACAAGTATTAGAAGAGACTGATCGTATATATATCATTGCGGCAGGGACCAGTATGAATGCGGGATATGTTGGGAAACAAATATTTGAGAAAATGGCAAAGATTCCAACTGAAGTCCATATTGCGAGTGAGTTTGCTTATAATATGCCGCTTCTAACACAGAAACCGTTGTTTATTTTTATATCACAAAGTGGCGAAACGGCAGATTTAAGAGCCGTTCTTGTTAATATAAAAGCCCAAGGATATCGGTCATTAACGATTACAAATGTAAAAACATCAACCTTGGCAAGAGAAGCTGATCATTATGTTGAAATCATGGCAGGACCTGAAATCGCAGTCGCAAGTACAAAAGCATATACTGCTCAAATCGCGATTTTAGCAATTTTAGCTTATCGGTTAAGTGATGAACACTTTGACCTCTATAAAGAATTATCAAAAGTTGCCATTAGCATGGAAAATATTATTGATAAACGTGATTATATCAAAAGTTTGGTCAAAGATTATTTAACCAAACGCAACTGTTTTTATATTGGTCGGGGCATTGATTACTATAGTTGTTTAGAAGCAAGTTTAAAATTAAAAGAAATTAGTTATATTCAAACTGAAGGCTTCGCAGCAGGTGAATTAAAACATGGGACAATTGCACTCATTGAAGAAAACACCCCAGTGATTGCGATTATTTCACAGCGTTCAACCAGTAAAAACACACGATCAAATCTATACGAAGTAAAAAGTAGAGGTGCGAACACACTTGTTATCTCTACCAAAAGCGTACATGAACAAGACGATCAAATTATTGTTGATGATGTCCATGAATTATTTAGTCCAATGTTAACCATCATTCCGACCCAACTGATTGCGTATTATGCCGCTTTACAGCGTGGGAATGATATTGATAAACCACGTAATCTTGCAAAAAGTGTTACGGTTGAGTAGGGAGTGTTATGATGCAAGTTAAATTTGGAACAGATGGAATTAGAGGACGGTATCCACTTGAATTAAACAACCGTATTGCCTTTAAACTAGGACAAAGTTTATCAAAAGCACTCAACACGACGCGATTGGTTATTGGAATGGATACAAGAGAAAGCAGTCCTGAATTATTATACAATGTCATTAGTGGGGCACGTAGTGCCGGAATTGATGTAATGAATGCAGGTATTGTTTCAACCCCACTGATTAGCCTTTATTCGCGTGAAAAACAAGTGACTGGGGTGATGATTACTGCATCGCATAATCCGTATCATGATAACGGGATTAAAGTGTTTAACAATGGTGAAAAGTTACGCTATGAACAAGAAAAAGCAATTGAACATTACATTCAAAACAATCATGAGTTTACGGTGGCTAAGATTGGTGAATTATATAGTGGTGAAGCTGTCTTAGATACTTACTTAGACTTAATAGATAAACTTAATTTATATCAAACTGACTTAAAAGTAGGACTTGATAGTGCCAATGGTGCAAATTATCTCATTGCCTTGGGTGTGTTTAGAGAGATTACGGAAACACTTGAGCAAATTGGCA
>JAIPGE010000092.1 GCA_021736285.1 Candidatus Izemoplasma sp. | reverse complement strand
CAATTGGAACAGCGTTTGGTGTTGCATTTCCCGATTAAACACGTTATAGTAGACTGAATATAAAAAAGAAAGAGGCAGTTATGAGTATGTTAGAAAAAGGTCAAAAGGTACTATTGACCATTAAACGTTTAGGTATCAATGGAGAAGGAATCGGTTACTACAAAAGAAAAGCTGTTTTTGTAGATGGAGCAATTCCACCTGAAGAAGTCATTGTTGTTATTACAAAAGTATTTGACAATTATGCAATGGGTGATATAGATCGTATTAAATTGCGTGCACAGCAACGCGTAAAGCCGTTTTGCAAGCATTATGATATGTGTGGAGGATGTCAAATCCAGCACATCAACTATAATGAACAACTTCTATTGAAACAAGAAATGATTGAACAAACATTTGAGCGATATACTAATTTAAATTTGAAGAAAATACCGTTTAAATTAATGGAAGGAATGCGTCATCCAACGCACTACCGTCATAAATCACAAATGCCAGTTAGAAATACTAAAACCGGATTGACCACAGGACTCTATCAGAAGGATTCTAATGACTTAGTCGATGTCGTACATTGTCCTGTTCATACAGAATTCATCAACCAAACAAACGAAGAAATAATCACCATTTGTGATAGACATAAAATATATGCATTTGATCCTAAAACAATGTATGGATTATTGCGTTATATTGTAATTCGACAATCTCATCTAACTGATGAGATTCAAGTTACATTAGTTGTGACAATATTTAATAAAGCTTTATTTGATGTTGCGAATGAAATTATTAAATTGCCAAATGTTGTTAGCGTCGGCATTTCAAAAAATAGGGATGTTAGTAATATTGAAATATTTGGTGATAACGTTGAAATATTAGCAGGTAAAGAAACAATAAGAGAGGGTATAGCTGATATTGTATACGATTTAAAAGCAAAAGCTTTTTATCAATTAAACCCTGTACAAGCAATTAAACTTTATCAATATGTAAAAGAACAAATAAATGATATCGAAAACAAAACAATTATTGATGGGTATTGTGGTGCTGGTGCAATGAGTTTATATTTGGGAAAATATGCAAAACAACTAATTGGTATCGATATTTCAAAAGAGTCTATTGAATCAGCAATTCACAACGCGAAAGAAAATAAGTTTGATCATATATCATTTCGTGAAGGAGCCATGAAAGATATCTTACCTAAGTTATATGATGAAGGACTTCAACCAAATGTTATTGTCGTTGATCCACCACGTAGTGGATTACATAATGAAACAATTGATATTTTAAACAGAAATGTTATCGATCAAATTGTTTATGTCTCATGTAATCCAAGTACATTGACTAAAAATATAAAATTGTTATCACGTAGATACAAAGTGAAGTATGTTATGCCATTTGACATGTTTCCTCACACAAGTCACATAGAAAGTGTCACTATTTTAGAAAAAAAATAAATAAAACGTTCATAATTAGAAAATTATGAACGTTTTTATTTTGACTTTTCACACAAATAGACGCTATATAAAGCGGTATAATAAGTTTTCCACACAAGTTTTCCACACGATATTTTCAATCGAGATCTTTCGGTTGAGTACTTATGTTATTTCAATTCATAAAACAATTTGACAACAGTGAAAAAGCACGTTATAATGAGTATATAATCAGTGAGTGGGTGGTCATATCAATAAACGAGAATTGTCAAAAAATAATACTAGGAAACACATCCTTCAAGTAACCGAACAACTAATCAAAGAAAACGGCTTATTAAAGGTTTCAACAAAGGATATATCTAATGCTGCAAACGTAGCTCAAGGAAGTATTTTTTTACATTTCAAGACAAAAAAAATACTGTTTTTCAATATTTTTTCAAAAAAAATCGATGTAGTCGAAAAACAACTACATCAAAAATGTTCTTTACAAATTAAACCAGAAGACTTTTTACGAAATTTTTTGGATGTTTTTATTGAACATGAAGGACTTTTGTCAAGAATGGTTAAAGATTATGCTTATATGCAAACTGATTTAAAGACTAAAATAGATAATCTTGAGAATGAAATTAAGAATATATTATTTGATTATCTTAGAAAACACAATATTAATAACCATAGTATTGTTAACTCATTTATCGTAATTGATGCTTTTTATGCTCAGATTAAAGAGTATTTAAAAGAGAAAACAGTATATTCAGAACAAAATGAGTTTCTTAAACAAAAACTTGGTAGATTGAATAAATTATCAAAAATATTATTTGGATTTTAAAAGAGAGCCTAGTTTGCTAGCTCTCTTCTACTTAGTTGTGTCGCGCTCAATTAGCATTACAGGTAACATAATATGTTTTTGCTTTAGTTTCTTTTTATGAATTAATGCCATTAAATTATTGATTGCATAGGTACCTATATCATCAATAGGTTGAGCAATTGATGTGAGTTTAGGGAATAATACATTTGCTAGTTCAATATTGTCAAAACCAACAATTTCAACATCATCTGGAATTTTATAATTTAGGCGTTGTAAAACGCTAATCGCATAAATAGCGATGATATCACTACTACAAAATATCCCATCAACATCGGGATGTTTTTTAATAAACATCTCAATATCGTTAATATCTGGTGTTTTAAAGTCTAAATCAAAAGTATACACATCAACATTTTTTTGATCCATAACTTGATAGAATCCTTTGGCGCGATCGACAACAGTGATTAAATCACTTGGTCCGCGAAAATGAATCACTTTTTTAGGGTTTGATTTAAGCAGAAGTTCTGCCGCTAATTCTCCCCCTAACACATTATTAGAAGTAATTGACGGGATTGACTCATCAAGAATATGATCAATCGTAAGGACAGGTATGTCTAAATCCATATATGATTTAACCGTGCGGGTATTCGCAACTAAAATGAGGCCATCAATATTATATTGACTAATGACATTAATGTATTTTTTTTCAAGACCGATATCATCTTTAGAATTGAAGATCATTAACTTATATCCTTTTTTGGTAACGGCATCTTCAATTGCTTCAATCAATTCTGCAAAGAAGTATGTTGAAATATGTGGTACAATAAGAGCGATAATGTTAGATGTTTTACGAAATAAGCTACGTGCAAGCTCATTAGGAACATAGCCAAGTGCGTCAATCGCATCTTGAACCATTTTACGTGTCTCATGATTAACATAGCCAGTATTATTAATGACACGTGATACTGTCGCAACACTAACATTGGCTTTTTTAGCAACATCTTTTATGGTTGGCATAAAATCACTCCTTCTAAATGTATTATAGTATATTAAAATACTTTTGTAAATCAATGTTATTTGTTATAATACACATATTATAAAGGCTAAAAAAATATTGAGGTGACACAATGAGCAAAGAGACAAGTATTGCATTAAGAAACTTATTTATTTATCAAGTATATGTGAGAAATCACACAAAAGAAGGGACATTTAAGGCATTTCAGAAAGATTTGGATCGGATTCAATCAATGGGTGTCGATGTCGTTTATTTTATACCAATACATCCAATAGGACAAAAACAGAAAAAAGGATCTTTAGGTTGTCCATATTCAATTCAAGATTATCGTAAAATCAATCCTGAATATGGAACAATAGAGACTTTTAAAAATCTCGTCGAAAACATCCATGCACGGGGGATGAAAGTGATGATAGATGTTGTCTATAATCATACATCATATGACTCAAAATTATTAAATGAGCATCCTGAATATTTCTACAAAAAAGACGGTGAATTTGCAAACCGTGTTGGAGAATGGTGGGATGTTACTGATTTAGACTATACAGTAAGTCACAAGCTATGGGATGAATTAATAGACACTTTAGTCTATTGGACCGAACTTGGGATCGATGGATTTAGGTGGGATGTGGCATCACTTTTACCAATGGAATTTCTTCAAGAAGCACATCAAAAAGTATTATCGGTCAATCCGGAATCAATCTTCTTAAGTGAAAGTGTTCACGGGAGCTTTTTGCGTCATTTCAGGAATCAAGGATTTAATGGATTAAGTGAATCAGAAATCTATCAAGTATTTGATATTGCTTATGATTATGATACTCATCCGACATTTGAAGGGTATATAAATGGTAAAAACACACTAAATACGTATCTAAAAGAACTTCTTAGACAAGAAGAGACTTATCCCCAAAACTATGTTAAACTAAGAAATTTAGAAAACCATGACTTTGGTCGATTTGCTAAAATGGTTAATGGTAACCATGCAAAAATAGATAACTGGTCAGCCTTTGTTTTCTTTAATAAAGGGTGTACTATGATATACGCAGGCCAAGAACGAAGTGACCAAAACTTACCCAGTTTATTTGATAAGGATATCGTTAATTGGGATGGTTATGATATCTCTAATTTAATTAAGAAGGCAGCGTCTTATGTAAAAGATAATATCTTTGCTAAAGGGGTATTTGATTTACAATTTCAAGATAAAGACGTTATTGTCGGAACCTACCAACAAAATGATAAGAAGGTTGTCGGCGTATTTAATGTTGGACTAGAGACAGGATATATTCATCTTGATCATGTCGCTAATGGTAGCTATAAGAATGTATTAGATGACTCAGAGATTGCCATTAATGATGGGAAATTACAATTAACTCATTCACCATTAATATTTGAGGTGATTACATGAAGAAAGTTCTGTTTTTCTTCGTAGTCATATTTGGATTAATCCTTGTAGGTTGTGAAGAACCAGAAACTATAGATTATGATGATTTTGAGCATCTAAAACAGTCAAGTTACACTTCTGCTGAAAACAAAACACCAAATCGTTATATGCTTTATTATTATAGTGAATCATGTAGTCACTGTAATGATGTTAAAGCTGATCTCCTTAATTTTGTAGAAACCTTTGAACTATTGGATCTTTATCTAATAGATGTGGGTAGTGAAACAATCAAAGACGTATCACAGTTTAGTGAATTTATTGGAACGCCTAGTCTATTTATTATTGCAGATGGTAAAGTCGTTGAGACGTATATTGGAAGCAAGGATATCCTTGAGTTTATTGAGAAATACGAAGACATAACACTCGATTATACCTATTTTAATAATCAATATGTAAATACATTTGATGCCATCACTTCAGTCGAAAAAGAGGATTACATTGTGTATTATTATAATGATGACTGTGCTTCATGTGAAGCTGTGAAAGACATCTTTTTACAGTTTGCTGTGAAGCGACCACCAGAAGAGATTATCTTTTTAGACAAAAGCCGAATGGCTCACTTAGATAACATGCCAGACGCATTACACAATATAGAAGATGGCCCTGCTATTATCGAAATGTCACTTGGCTATGTCATTAACGTTTATGAAGGTGAGACAGCGGTTAGAAGTTATATCTCATCACATCAAGATGAAGCCTTGGATATTGATGAACCTAGCTTAGACTATGATGACTTTAGTGAATTACATCTCAGCAATTACAATGAAACACTTGTGGTTGATAATACTGTTCACTTTGAGTACTTTTACAGTCCTTATTGTACATACTGTAATAATATCAAACCAGATGTGCTAAGTTTTTTTGACACACTCGAAGATGTACCATTTTACTTAATTAACATCAATACAGTTGAAGGCGATAACACCATAGATAATTTATCAGGGGTGCCAGCCTTATTAATTGTTGCAAATAATGAAGTTGTTGAAATGTACACTGGTAATACCGATATCCCAACATTTATTGAAGCATATCAAACAGGTGACATTGATTTAACAACTTACGAATAACCATTATTATATTAATTAAAGAGAAACCAATGCATTTGGCTTCTCTTTTTGATATAATAGGTGTGGTGGTGCGCCAGTTCGGTTGCACATATATAGTTGGTGGAAATCCAATCTGGTAAAGTCTAGCAAACAGCCAGTAGTTAGCCTTGATGCGGAAATCGTGAGATAAAGTATAAGCGTAGGCAAACAACAATTCGAGCCA
>JAIPGE010000091.1 GCA_021736285.1 Candidatus Izemoplasma sp. | reverse complement strand
AACAATTTAATTTTACGTAATTGTTCATTTTTTTGTTTAATGTCGGCTTGTTCTTGTTCAATAACATCTTTATTTTTTGCTTCCAATTTGTCCTTTTCTTGGGTGTAATACATGTCAAAGTTATCTTTAACTGATTGTGTTTTTTGCGTATATTTTTCTGATAAAGATGCTTTTTTTTGTGCGATTTTATCTAGTTTATCATGATGTTGTTGTTCAACTTTTTCACCTATATTAATCGTTTCATCATCTTCACTAAAGATCGCAGTAGAACTCATTTGATGTGTTTGTATTGCTTGTATCTGTTGTTCGATTTGTCCAAAGTATGTGTTTTCTAATGATTTTAGATTTTCTTTTAACGGAATCAAATCACTGATTTTTTCTTTAAGTGTGGTGAGTTTTTCTTGATGGTGTAAAACAAAATGACTGATGATTTGTTCTGTGAGATGTTTTTGTTGTTCAAAGAGGTGTCTATTTTTGTCAGAAAAAAGGTCTGTAAAAGCAAGTTCTGTATTTTTCACTGAGAGGACTTGATCATAAAATGCTTGATATAGTGTTTCAATCGTTTCGAGACGATTCGGTAATTGAACACTTTCAAAAAAACGAATTTGTTTCTTCGCATCATAGATAATATTTTCAGCATCAATCATATGATTAAGTTGTTCAACGACAGTTTCACGATCGACGGTGTCAATCGTATGATTTAACTGTTCGATTTCTTCATTTAATTCATAAAGTTTTCGTCTTGTGTCTGTGATACGCTCATTGTTACGTTTTTTGATTTCCATATTAGCATCTAAAACGTCATCAACAAGTTTTTTTAGTAATTTGGACTCTGCTTCAATGTCTTTTTCAATGATTGTAGAAATCTCTTTGTCAGCATCTGTAATCACTTTTGGTAAAGAAAGATCGTTCTTTTTCGCCATCGGTTAGTCCTCCTTTCCAAACAAAGATTCGTTGGTTTTTTTAAGCGTTTCTTTTGTATTGTTATGTTTTTGGGTTTGGACATCATTAAAAGCCAATCGAAATCTTTCAAGATTGGTTTGCATTAAAGTTTTATCCTTGTCTAAGAGTAGATCGTAATGCGATAGGTAAGTTTCACAATCACTTAAATAATTATCTAAATTCGTTCTTAAGGCATTCTTCGTGTTTTGTAGTGCGTTATACAGTGTGTCTTCAGCAGCCTGCAGTACAGTTTGATTATGTTGTTTCAATTGTAACAGTATTTCTTGTTTGTCGTGTACTGATTGATCAATACGGTGTTTAACATCTTGAATTTGTTGTTTAATATCGACTTGATGTTCGATATCTTTAATTTGTGATTTATCTTTTAAATCATCTTTAATTTGTCGTTTTTGTGCTTTTTTAGATGTATTAATCCGATCTTGTTTTTTTGCCAATTGTTGCATTTTTGCTCGGTAAGCATTTTTGGTTTTTTCATTGTTGTCTGTCAAACGACTTTTTGCACTTTCTAGAGCCATTTTATAAATATTTTCCTCGTAGTTTAATATTGTTTGTGCTTCGCTATTTTTAGCTTTTAAACGACTCACATTTGACTCGTATTCATTCGTCAGGGTTTGAATTTTTTCATCAATGAGCGATTTACGTTGCACAATGTCAGTTTCCAAGGAAGTTTCAAGTTCATCTTTTGCTTGCTTTTTAGGCGCCAATTTAGACGCTTTATCTTCATTAACAGCTTTTACTTTCGATAGTGCATCATTTCTTAGATGTTGGATAGTTGCTTTTACGTTATCTCTTGATTCGTAAAACTCTGCCAAATCTTTTTCCTGTTGTTTTGATTTTTCTTTCACAAACAGTTTGTACGTTTCATCCAATGGCGCTAACGATTCTTGTAACTTCTCTTTAATTTTTGCCTTTGCTTTTTGCGCACTCGATTTGGCATAATCAATAATCTTTTGATCTGTTTCGGTAAGCGGTTGATATTTTAATTTGGTTTCTTTGATAATGTTTTCTTGGAATTTTTTTAATGTGTCAAAAATTGTATTGTAAAGCAGTGTTGTTTGTTCAATCAATTGTTCGTTAGAATCAATATTTGTTTTCTTGAATTTTTTCCAATCGTGTTGCATTTTCGAATTTATGACTGCTTGATAATCCGTAGCAGCAGTGTCAATATTATTCAACTCATGTTTATTTTGGTCGATAGCTTTTTGACGTTGTTTTTTAAGTTTTTTGAGTGTTGATGAGTCTCGTGTATTTGCAATTTTATTATCAATTTGACGTAATGCCACCTCGTGCATAAATGTAATGGCTTCTTTTAATACTTGATAAGACGATGTGATATACTCTAAAACATGTGTTTTAAAAGATTGGTCTTTCAATATCTCAACGCGTGCTTTTTCGACGCTGTCAGTATTTTTATAAGGTTCAATAGATTGATTAATCATCGTAACAAATTGAACATTAATTTCATTAAACGTATCCAATCTGGTTTCGATGAGATGTTTTGATTCTTCTAGTCTAATTTGTGGTGCTTTTATTTCTCGATTAAGTGCATCATCAATTTTTGCTAAATTATCATTAAACTGATCGATGGTTGCTTGTTTTTTCTCAGTAATCTCTGATTCTTTTTTCTTAATCATTGTATCAAAATTTACTTTATATGCATTAATTTCATTACGGAGTTTGGTCAAGTTCTCTTCATGTTTAAGTAGGTCTTCTTCAAGACCTTTATTGATAACTTCAATTTTATAATTGACTTCATTATTAATTTTCTTTATCTCATATTCGACTTCTTTTTGTTCTAATGCATTTTCGCGCATACTATCAAGTTTAGCAATTTCTTTTTGATAGTTTAATGTTTCTTTTTTAGTTTGATATTGGCTCTCAAGTAAGCGTTGTTCTAGTTTGCGATTGTTCATTAAAACTTTATGGTTTTCTTCTGCAATGTTAAACTGTAGTTTTGCTTGATTAGTTTCTCGATCATGATCTCGCTGGTTGTATAGTTCATCAATTTCTTGTTCATATTTAGCTAACGTTTGATCCCGTTCAATTGCTTCTAATTTGAATAGCGTGTCATAATCTGTCTTAATCAGATCAATATCGTGTTGTTGTTTTGCATACTTTAAAGCATATCTTTGATTTGTTTCTTTAATTTCTAGACGTTGTTTTAATTTATTGATTTCGATTTCTTTATTAGGTTCGGCAGTGTCTAAAAATTGATTAATTTCATCCATTTTTTGATAATTTTCAGTCACATCATCTAGGTGGGTTTGATTGAGTTGAAGTATTGCTTTTTGATACGACTCATAGACCTTTAATTGTGTCTCTAAATAGGTTTTGCGTCGCGTTTCATGTTCTTGAGTTGCCTCGATTTGACTTAGTTCCATCGCTTTTAAAGTTTCTAGTAACGTATGATTTGTCGCATCATAATATTCAGCAAAATCTTTTACTTCTTGTTGGTCCATTTCTAAAAAGACACGTAATTTTTGCCAGTTGATTTTTTCATTATTACGAAACAACTTAAATCGCTCAATTTCATTGTTTAAAAAGGCAGTTGTATGATCTTTTAAAACTGTCTCGAAATGTTTGGTTGTCTTAGCACGTGTTTGAAATAGGGCGATTTTCATATCAACATTTTTGATTGCCTTTTTGTTGTTTGAATCTTTTAATGCTTCTTTTTGTTCTTCTAATTTTGCCAGTTGATTTTCTAAATCTTTATCAACTAAGGCGATGATATTATCCATTGCTTCATTTTTATCATCGATATAGGTTTCAAGTATTTCAATTTTTTGATTGTAGTGTTCTTTATCAACTTGATTAAAAGAATCAATAAATTCCGTAATTGCATGAATGTGTTTATTGGCATCTTGTCGTACCCGATTGGTATAAGACATGCTCTGTTTGATAAATGTATCATATTCAATATTCTTTTTGTCTTTACGCGAAGCAATCAGTTCGTTAAATGCTGTGTTTTTTTCGTCTATCTCTTTTATGAAGGTTTGCTTATGGGACGCAATCCGGTCTTGATGGGTATCTAATTTATTTAAAAAAGTCGTTATTTCATTTTGATAGGTGGAGATATTCTCTTCGTAATTTGTATTATAAATGTCCAGTTTCTCAACATAAGAAGCAATATTTTGTTTGTATTTATCTTTAATCTCTTCAATTTCTTTTTGTTCGTTTTCTTTTAAAGTATCAATTTCCTTTTGATGTTGAGATGTTTTTACTTCCATCTCTTTTTGTTTAGCTTGAACAAACGCAAGATAATCTTCTTTTGTTTTTTCAATACGCCGGTTGACACGTTCCACTTTATTTTCAACAGCAGTATCAAGTTTTTGATCGCGCACGACTTCTTTTTCACGTAGTGTTGTAATGTTTTTTTCTGCACTTTTCTGTTTCTTTAAAAAAGCCTTATGGGCCCGATCAGACTTTTGATGATGACGTTTCTCTAATGTTTGAATCTTGCGTTCAATTGGTGTGATTTTTTTATCGTAATCAATTTGAATATCATATGAAGCGATATCATAAGACTGTAGTTTTGATTTGCCCATTTGTGCACCTCCTTGATATCTTTTAATCAAGCCGTTCTTTACATAATTTTATCACAGAACGAATAAATATACAATATGTCACTTTAGAAAAGACAAGAAACACAAAATAGTTGGAAAAAATGGACATTTATTGTATAATTTGCTTGAGGTGTTTTGTATGAAAGAAAATGTATTTACAGATGATACGTTAAATGAAGATATTGAAAATCATACATTACGGCCAAAGTATTTAAAAGAATATATTGGCCAAAGTGAAGTTAAGGAAATGATGAATATCTTTATTACCGCTGCTAAACGCAGAAATGAATCATTGGATCATGTGTTGCTTTATGGTCCGCCAGGACTTGGCAAAACTACAATGGCCAATATTATCGCCAATGAAGTCGGTGTTAATATAAAAATCACCAGTGGTCCATCGATTGAACGCAGCGGTGATTTAGCTGTTATTTTAACGAGTTTAGAACCAGGCGATATTTTATTTATAGATGAAATTCATCGGTTACCACGCATTGTTGAAGAGATTTTATACCCCGCAATGGAAGATTTTGTGATTGATATTGTAGTTGGTCACGACACAACAAGCAAATCAATTCGTGTTGAGTTGCCACCTTTTACATTAGTTGGAGCAACAACCCGATTTGGTGATTTAAGTGCACCACTTCGAGATCGATTTGGTGTTGTTCATAAACTGAACTATTATAATGAATCTGAACTTACTGAAATTTGTTCGCGAACAGCCCGTATTTATGAAACTTCAATCCATGAAGATGCGACTGTTGAAATTGCAAGAAGAAGTCGTGGGACACCGCGTATTACAAACCGATTATTTCGCCGCGTGCGTGATTTTGCCGATGTGTTAAACAATGGCATTATCTCAAAAGAGATGTGTCAAATTGCACTCGACAAACTACACATTGATCACATTGGGTTAGATGCAAAAGATTATGCCTATTTACTTGGTATCATTGAGAATTTTGAAGGTGGTCCTGTCGGTATCGAAAGTTTGGCCGCATCAATTGGTGAAGAACGAACAACCATCGAGGATGTCTATGAACCTTATCTATTACAAATTGGCTTTATTAAACGTACACCACGAGGTCGTGTTGCATCGGATAAAGCATACAAACATCTAAAGAAAAAACACAACATGAGGTTATTTTAATGAAGTTAGAAGAATTTGATTATACATTACCAGAAAAATTAATTGCTCAAACCCCCTTGAAAAACAGAAGTGATTCAAAATTATTGGTATTAAATAAAGAAACCGGTGATACGACACATACTGTTTTTTCTCATCTTCTAGATTATTTAAATCAAGATGACATTTTAGTTTTAAATAATACATCTGTTATTCCAGCAAGACTGTTTGGCACTAAGGAATCAACAGGCGCATCAGTTGAAGTATTATTATTAGAACAAAAAGAAAATGATGACTGGGAATGTTTGGTAAAAAAAGCCCGTAAAATTAAAGTGGGTACGATGATCACGTTTGGCGATGGTCGTTTAAAGGCAGAATGTACAAGTGTTCA
>JAIPGE010000090.1 GCA_021736285.1 Candidatus Izemoplasma sp. | reverse complement strand
TGGCTCGAATTGTTGTTTGCCTACGCTTATACTTTATCTCACGATTTCCGCATCAAGGCTAACTACTGGCTGTTTGCTAGACTTTACCAGGTTGGATTTCCACCAACTATATATGTGCAACCGAACTGGCGCACCACCTATTGTTATTATACACAAATGAATGGTGTTTTCATACTGTAATGAGATAATACCTTTCAACAAAAGTTGAAAGGTATTTGCGTTATGAATTGTTTAACCAATCTAGAATTGCTTGATAGGTTTTTGCTTTATCTATTTCATTTAAAACTTCATGTCGGGCATTGTCAACAAATAACGTATTGATTTCGGTCATGCCGTGTCCTCTATATAGACTAATTACTTTCTCGACACCTTCACCATAATCACCAACTGGATCTTCACTTCCACTAATAAATAACAGTGGAATATCTTTAGTTAATGAAAAAACCTTTGATGAATTAACTTCAATAATTGCTTTAAAAAACTCACTGTAAAATCGTGGATTGTAACTATACCCACATAATGGATCCGCTTCATACGCTTTGACAACAGCTTCATCATGGGTCAACCATTCAAATGGACTTTCAGGATTATCGTACTTCTTTAAGAGTGGTTGGTTGAGTAATTTCGCTAAAAAATCTGAACGCTTGTTGCCTTTAAATACGCCCACAAGCCGTGCTATGTTTAATGGTACCATTGCCTTAAGAAAATTATAAGGTGGCAATGTCCCCATAATAATTGCTTTTTTAGCAACTGTTCGGTACCGTGTCAAAAAGGAACGGGCAATAATACTTCCCATCGAATGACCCATAATGACGATTGGAACACCAGGATTTTCTTTTAAGATGCGACGACTAATAAAATAACAATCATCTAATACATCTTGCCATAAATCATACTTTGTAAAAATACCCAATTCTGCTTCGTTGTTTAAACTTTTACCATGTTTACGATGGTCATGAATATAGACCCCATACCCATTGTTATACAAAAATTTAATAAACGGGAGATAGCGTTCTTTGTGTTCTCCCATGCCATGAAATATTTGTACAATTGCTTTTGGTTTTTTTGGTACGCGCTTGATTGTATCAAGCGGACAATCATTTTTGCCACTTACTTTTAACCGTTCTTCCATATTATCCCTCTTTCTCTAGGTGATGGTTTACTGTTTCGATGATAATTGTTTTTAATGTATTGATTGATTGTTCTTCACTGTTGTTAAATTGCGTTGGTACATGGATAAATCCCGCTGGAACATTTAACTTCTGTTTATCTAGATAATGCATTGTCATATAAAAAATATTGTTACAGACGAACGTACCGGCTGTGTTTGATACACGCGCTGATATTTCAAGTTCTTGTAATCGTGACACAATACCTTTAATATCTAAAGTAGAAAAATAGGCCGTTTCACCTTGTTCTATGATTGGCGTGTCATGAAAGATAATGCCAAGATTATCGGGGAGTTCTGCGTCTTTGACATTAATCGCAACGCGTTCTAAGTTAACATCTTGACGATTGCTAGCCACACCGAGCATAAGAATCATATCTGGTTGATATTCAATAATCGCATCTTCTAATACCGTAAAGCATTCATCATAAATCACTGGCAATTCAAGTGGTACAATTGTAATCCCATTTATAATGTTTGGTAATTGAGTTAAGACTGCTTTGGTTGGATTATAAACTTGTTTAGCAAATGGACCAAATCCAGTAATAATTGCTTTCATACAGAACACTTCCTTTTCTTTATTATAGGACAAAGTGATAAAAATTTCATTAAAAATTAAGAGATTTTAAAAAAACACACCTGACAAGGTCAAGTGTGTGAATGATTATTGTTTCACAGTAATTGTCTGAATCACAAAATCTTTGGGAAAAATTGAGTCATCAACTGGTCCACCAAACTTACCGCCAATTGCTAAGTTCATGATCAAATAAAACGGTTGGTGGAACGGCCATCCTTTATGCGATGTATCGGCTTTATCATGTTTATGATAAGTCGTTACTTCTTTACCATCAATGATATAGGTAATCGTATCGTCCGTCCATTTGATCCCATAAGTATGAAAAGCTGTTGTGGCATTTTCAAGATGATATTCTGTATAAAATTCAGCATTATTTTTATGGTTATATGTTTCTGTATGCAAGCATAAAAACAAGTTGTTTTCATCGCGACCAACGTGTTCTAAGATATCGATCTCGCCACTTTTTGGCCAACGACCATAACGGCTTTCTTCACTCATCATCCACAGTGCTGGCCATGTGCCTTTACCACTTGGGACTTTTGCTTTAATCTCTATTTCTCCGTATTGAAAACTGAATTTTCCTTTGGTATTCATCCGGACACTTTCATATAATCCTGGCTTAGGGTGGGTTGCGCGTAGAACAAGTCCTTCATCTGTAAAAAATAAATTTTCAGGTTTATTGACATAATGCTGTAACTCATTATTGGCCCATTTATCACCTACTTGAACCGTAAATACTGTGTCATCTAGCTCTTGTGTTTCTCTAAAATCAATGTTTAATAATGTTTTCATCGTAACACCCTTGTCGTCTCTCCTGTAATTAAATATGTATCTACCATAATTGTATTGTTCTTTTTGAATTGATTCTCAGTAATCATTGTTAAAATATTGCTTGCGGCAATTTTTCCCATCTTCCGTGAATCTTGTCGGATTGTCGTTAATCTTGGCGAAAATATCTGTCCGATATCAATCCCATCAAACCCAATAATGCTAAAGTCTTCTGGGACATTTTTACCAGCTTGTTGGATGGCTTGAATAGCTCCTATTGCAAGCATATCTGATGCACAGAAGATTGCGGTTGGTAAGGTTTTTAATTGAAGCAATTTTTGCATCGCATTATACCCATCTTCTTTGCTAAAGTATTCACCATTGACTAAGTATTCATCACGGACTTCTAAATCAAAGTCTGACATTAATTCTTTAAAATAGTCATGTCGAATACCACCAATATAGGTTTGTAAACTCCCATGAATATGGGCAATCTTAGTATGGCCTAAGTCTTTTAGATACTTGACAGCTTGTTTCACGCCAACGCGATTATTTGATGTAATATTTAAAATATCATTGTATGCAAAATCAATGACCACGGTTGGGATATCACCATCGTACAATTCATGCATTTCATCGCTGTCAAACTCAGCACACACAACGAGTGCCGCGTCAACTTGTTTTCTTAAACAATGTTGATAATAAGACCCATTGTTTTCACCCATTTTTTTACTTAAGAATAAAATATCATACCCACTTTTTTCAACTTCGTTTTTAAAACTTTCTAAGATTTTACTAAACAGTGGATGTTGTAAACCAAGCCCAGTGATTTCTTCAAAAATAACACCGATTGTATACGACTTTTTATTTACCAAACTACGGGCACTTAAATTAGGCACATATCCCATATCATCACATAGTTTTAAGATTTTATCTTTCGTTGAACGCGATATATCAGGATAGTCATTTAACGCTTTTGAGACTGTTGTTACACTGAATCCCGCTCGTTTTGAAACATCTTTAATTGTAACCATTATTCCACCTTCTCAATATTAAAATAATTAATATTAAATCCCCCACTACTGGCTCTTAAACGCAGTTGAACAACACCTTCATGTAAGGTGAATGTATCACTGGTAACGTCACTCCATGTTTGCCAACCACCTGTCGCATCAATTGCGGTCGTAACGAGAGGAAATGCCCCTTTACCATAAAGTTCAATTTCTCCGCCACCGTCTTGACTTGCGACACGGTATGTAATTTGATAAGTGCCTTCTTCTTCAACATATAATAAATATTCTAAGAAATCACCACTATCAATGTATCCGACGTTTTCCCCACCACCTGTATCAGATGTGGTCTCACGTAATGTCCCTTCTTGATAGACATAATCTTCAGCTTCAACTTGTGTGGTCACAAGTGGCACAGTCTTGGTTTTTATATTTAGGGTTGCCATGTCGCTTTTATGGCCCGCAAAATCATTGCTAATGATTCCTATTTCATAGGTAGTATCTGGGTCTAACCCCTTGATTGTAAAACTATTTACTGTTGTATTACCCGCTAACGTTCCATCAACAAATATATCATAAGATTCAATCATCACATCATCTTCGGCATGGTCCCACATCACTTGAATCGATTGGAATGTAGCTTCTAACAAACCTAGTTCAGTGACTGAACTTGGATTTTCTGTATCCATACCTGCATAATCTTTTTGATAGACACGGACATAATCAACAACCATTTCTGTTGGAAATAAACTATCATCAACGCCTTGTGCGCCGCCCCAAAATCCACCAATTGCGATATTTAGGATGAGATGAAATGTTTCATCAAAAGGCCATGCATCACTATTTTCGGTTCCGATATTGGCCATTGGATTATACCCGAATTGGGCAAATTGTTCGCCATCTATAAAGAGTGTGATTTTATTGGGTTCCCATTCCATCTCATAGACATGAAAAGCACTGGTCGCATCTTCGACAGTTTTTGAATAGCCAATTTGTGTCCCTAATCCATGATTATACGCAGCGGTATGAATTGTCCCATGAACATTACCTTCATCATAACCAACATGTTCCATAATATCAATTTCACCACTGTCTGGCCATCCACCGTATTGCCATTCTGTTGGCAACATCCAGATCGCTGGCCAAGTCCCGCGGCCTTCAGGCAATTTCGCTCTAATTTGAATTTTACCATAGAGCCAATCACCACGGTATTTCGTGACAAGACGCGCTGATGTATAATCCCGTCCACTCATCGCTTCTTTTAATGCTTGAATGTGTAAGTTGCCATCTTCAACATAGGCATTATCTAAATCACTTTCGGTATAGTATTGGAGTTCATTGTTCCCCCAACCACTACCCCCTACATCATAATCCCATTTGGTGTCATCAGGTAACCCATCTTCATCAAATTCATCACACCATACGGGTTGCCATTCATCAATATTATCTAAGTGATCACAGTCATCAGTAACCAGACTACGATCATTGTAATTGTTATTGTTTGTGCCATTACACGCACTAAGCGTGACCAAAAGCACCAAAGTAATTGTTACAATAATTATTTTTTTCATTTTTTATTCACCTGTAATTCCTGTTCTGTCAATACTCTCAACAAAGTAACGTTGTGTAAAGAAGTAAAGTACGAGTAATGGGAACAATGTTAATATATTCCCCGCTAATTTAACCGCCTGCATTAGTTCTCTTGCCCGTGATCCTTCAGGGTAAATACTTGCATATTGATTGAAGAAACTTTCAAGACGAAGCGGTAAGGTCATCAGACCACTCTCTCTTAAGAATAATCCTGATAGGTATGTCTCATTATAATACCATACAAAACTAAATAAGAAAACGATTATTATCGATGGAATGGCAAGCGGTAACGCAATTTTAGTAAAAATTTTGAAACTATTTGCACCATCTAGTTTAGCTGATTCTTCTAAACTTTTTGGAATCATTCTAAAAAATTGATAGAAAATCAATATGTAAATTGCACCATTTAATCCTTGCGCTAATAAGGCTGGTAATAAGAATGCCCAAATGCTTCCTAACAATCCATAATTTGAATACATTCTGAATGTCGGTAACATTGTGATTTGCGGTGGGATAATAAAGCTGGTAATCATTAAAACAAATAACAGTTTCTTAAGTGGAAAATTAAACCGCGCAAACCCATATCCAACAAGTGCGCTACTCATTGTTGCACTAATTGCGGGTAAGGCTGCAAGCATCAACCCATCACGAAGCGATGAAAAATAATCAATTTGTTCGAAAACAATGCGGTAGTTTTCCCAATTAAGTGAGGATGGTATCCATTTAACGGTTGATGAAATTATATCTTGAACTGTCATAAAACTATTGGTTACCATATAAAGCACAGGATATAAATAAATATACCCAAGCGATATCAGTAACGTATAAATCAATAATGTATAGATCAGCCCATCGGTGAATTTCATACCAACCAACACCCGTTTTAATTTGCTGCGGGCTTTATCATATTCTTTTGCTTTGATTAATTGCTTCATCTC
>JAIPGE010000089.1 GCA_021736285.1 Candidatus Izemoplasma sp. | reverse complement strand
CCAGTCCTAAAGGCTGTTGGATGAAAACAAATAGTCTACGATCATTAACAAATATATTATAACACTATAGGTTTATAGGTTTCCTTAAATAACCTAAATCTATTATATAAGGATGGATGTATACTCTAGCAATAAAACTTCTATGTTTAGAGTATACAAGATTACAATGAAAAGAAAAATGTTAGATAAACTTATTACTCAGTACAACCATCTTATAGATTATACAATCCTTATCGAGGACCCCTCATTTCTGGATGTTTTTAAAGCTGGTATGCCCTATTATGATGAATCAATTAAACCCAATCGTTTCATTGGTGCATTGTTTTTAATATTGTGTGAGCTTCATGACTTAGATGATGCTGACTTTATTGATGTTGGATTAAGAAAGTTACGGACTGTATCCTATCAAAAAGAATTGAATCAAATCATGGATAATATCTTTCATAAGGTGTTAGATAACCTTGTTGAAAATACACAGGATGACGGAGAATTTTTGATTGAAGAAGTCTGGGAGTTACTTCATGAATACGATGTTTATGAACTCACAGAAATTCCTGAAGAAAATGCTTTTGCACAGTTTTATCTTCTTCAAGATAACGCAACCTTAGATTTAGAGCTGATTGATTTGGTTGAAGATTTAATATTTGATTTGTATGACTCAGAAATAGATAACTATGAAACATTGGCGTATAACCTTTTACTTATTTGTCCGTATGCGCATTCGGGAATGTCGATGTTTTTAAATGTTGTTAAGATGACAGGTTATAAACAGTTACTTAATGTCATCATTCGTGCATTTGAACTAATTCATAAAGAGGACTTAATGAAACATACCCCACGCTTTTATTATCATGAAAATTATCGCGATTATATCCTTGCTCTTGAAAGTTTGGCCCTATTACACAAATGGGAAGGGGATTTCGAATCATCGAAAACACTTTATGAAAAAGCTTTACAATACGATGATTTAGATGTTCTTGACATCAAAGAATCGATCTTATTACCGTTACTAGCAACCGGTGATTTCGAAGCTTTTTTAGATCAAGCCAGTGAACTAAAAGATGGAATTTTCAAAGCATATGTTGATTTATTCAATGGTCTAATCGATGCGTTTGAACCACTGGATTATGGACGCTATGAAAAAGCATATCAAGCCAGTCCATTGATAATGGAAATGCTTTGCACAGAAGAAGATTTATACGATAAAGCGAGCATTAAAGAACGAAAATATCTTGATGATTTTTACAGTGTTTGGCAGATGCAACAAGATATTTTAGACCATTTAAAGGAAATTTATTTTAAACGAACAATATCATAAGGACGTGGACAGTATGAAAAACAAAGCAAATGGATTCATCAAACAAGCAGTCACCTTTGTCTTTTCAATGTATAATATGATTTTTTTTACGATCTTATTGGCAACATTTATTCTTGTCTATTTTTTTATTGACTTTAATGAACATCCACAAAATGTCACTTGGATTTATTCTTCGAGTATGCAGACACTTGCGGCTTTGATAGCGTTACTACCTGTATCATATGCCTATTTCATCAATAATGTTGAAGAAGAGAAATCTGACGAGTATGATAGTTATGTCATCGAACAACTAAAAAAAGAAGTGTATTATGAAATGATTTTTGTAATTGTCTTTTGTTTGATTATTATTATTTTCAATTTAATATTTTTCTTTATTGAATACAGTTTATTAAATGCTTATATCGTTAGTTTTTTTACCATTCATGCCATTGCGTTACTTGCCCTTTATGTCTATCGGTTGTTTGATCCCTTACGTGTTAAAGATATCTTACAATCATTTGATACTACGATTATTGATCCGAATCAAAAACAAGTGACACTCGATGAGTTCATCACCGATTATTTGGCTTTAGAAAAACTGGTTAAAGATTATATTTCGAATGAACATGATTCAGAACTTGGTGATCGATTACCACTATATGATATTGTGGACAATTACTCAAAAGATTTTGAGGTTATTGAAGAAGATTATGAAGACTTTAAAGAGATTATTTTTCATCGTAATAATGTTATTCATAATTATACAGGGGCAGTTATTGATTTTACTAAATATCAAAAAATACTTGATTTACAAACCAAGTACCAACGCCTCAATATGGCATTCATTAGTAAAAATATATTTTCCAGTGTGGCTGTTATTAGAAACACAGTTGAATTAACGATTAATGAATTTGTTGAAGAAATGGATTTCTCATCAACCAACGTTACAACCGTTAAAGAACAATTAATCACAAGCCTACAAACGCATTTTGTCAGTAAGTATTATGCAACACAAATTTTAGAAGACGCAAAAGAATCTGACTTTGAAGTCATCCAGAATAACTATTCTAACCGTAAACTTGTCGGAATTGAGTTTAAAGCATCAACTGTTAAAAACGCTATCTCAACTGCAGAGGCATTAATTGACCGTCTAAAAACAACATACTTATATGTGGTAATGATTCATTTTAATATTAAGACAAATGAATTTACGATTTACTATAACACACTTGATAATCAAATTAAAAACCGAAAAATCATATAAAAAAAACGCATCGAAAAATGCGTTTTAAATTTGATCTTCATCCCATGTTTTAATGAACGAGATGAGTTCTTTAAACTTGGGACTCTTTGCTTCTCTAACATAAAAACCACTTGTTGCAACACCGGTAAGCAGACTTTCTTTTGGATCTAAGTTAAGCAATTGTCCTAACATGAATCCAGCATTGAAGTTATCACCAGCACCGGTTGTGAGTTTAGGTTTTGGTGTATAAGGACCGTCAACTTCATAATAAACATTATCAACGACGCAACACGCCATTTCAACAGGGTGGATTACTAGTGTGTCTAACGCCAATGTGTTATATAAACTTAATGCGATATCTTCAAGGGGAATCCGCATATCGTTACATGCTTTTTCATCAAACAACTGATAAATTTTAGCAATGTCATAAGCCTCTTTTTTATTTAAACCAAGGGTTACATTAAATTTACTTTTAAATCCTTGTAGTAAGGTTAATGCTTTTTTAATGGCATCATTCTCTCTTTTTTCGGGATCGGCTAAATCAACAAATAAGTGTCGTTTTGTTTGATCAAGATGGGGTAATATATGAGAGATTAATGCATCCCATAATTCAGTCATGTATGGCAACATCGACCAATTGACAGTTGCAAATAAATCGGTTTTATTCAATAAATCAATTAAGGTTTCCTTATCAATGACATTTAACAAATTGTCATAAGTAACATCATTTAAGGAAGCCATTTTACCAAGCATCAATTTTCCATCATCAAATTCTAATGCATCAGTATGGCCGTTATTCGCAAAGGATAATAATGTTACATTGTCTTTCATTGATGTAAAGACATCATCTACAGTAGGGAAACCAAGTGCGCCAATATACGTAATATCACTGCCGTGCTCACTCATGGCATTACACATGATTGGTCCATTACCACCAATCTTTTTTACTTTAGGAACAAGCTCGATGTTGGTCGATAAGTTTGCTGCACGCTCAATTCGCTGTGCAAGTTCTTTAATGGTATCGACACGTTTATAATGTTCACTATCACTTCTTTTATTTACAACATCAATAATTTCATCCACAAAACCATCAAATCCAATCACCATATTTAATGCGGTTGGATCTTTCTTTTGTAGTTTGCTAATGACTTGTTTTTTAAAAGTCACAAAATCACCTCTTGAAACTATTATACAATATTCAGTAAAAATAACAAAGTATAAAAAAAGCAGAAATCTGCTTTTTTAATGTACGAGTAAGTAATTTTGGATAGCCATTTCAAATTCCTTTTTACGATCTAAAGAAACTTTATTTAAGTAACCTTCAGATTGATGAGTAGCAGAATAAATCTTACCTGTTTCAAGATTTAATACAACTTCATAATCATACCAATAACCATTGTCATCTTGATATTGTACAGTTAGATCAAGGCTTTTATCTGCGTTATAACTCATTTCTAATTTACTGAGTTCCCCATCAAGAAATTGTGTAGTTATTTTTGATATACCGTTGTACTTTTCCATGTTTTCACCTTCTTCTCATCGAATTCTGTAACTTCATTAGCTTTAAAAAATGCTATTTTAACCAATACCGGTCCAATTAAAGCAAAAAACAAAACAGACGCTAAGACAACATTTTTTATAATAAGTGCATTTGCCATGTGTATCGGTGCTAATTCATTGAATGCTGCGATTGAAAGTCCAATTGCAACTCCTGATTGTGGTAATAAACTGACACCAAGAAATTTTTTAACTTTATCGCTAGAATTTACCCATGAGGCACCTGCGTAAGCTCCGGCAAATTTCCCAATTGTTCTACCAACAATATATAACGCGCCAATTATACCAGCAGATATAATGACATCAAAGCGTAGTTGTGCACCTGCAATGGTAAAGAATGCAATCATAATTGGTGGAACAAAAAAGCGAATTGTTTCTTCTTCAAGGTGATAACACTCTTTATTAATCATATTTGTTACAACAGTACCTGCAAGCATGGGTGTTAAGATCGGTGAAGCCCCAAATAGCAATGCAGCACCGGTAGTTAGAAGTACAGTGACTACAATGATATTTAGACTCTTTTCTTTTCGATCATTACCCTGTGATATCGTCCTTGCAGATAATCCGGATAGATAACCAATGACAAGACCAATCAGAATGCTTAATCCAATCTCGATTAAAGGTTCAACTAACATATGCGCAAACCCTAATCCAGCTTCAGTGGTTCCCATTAAAGTGATACTGATAGACAATAAAATTCCAAAAAATATTACACCAACCGCATCATCCAAGCCTACAACTGGTAAAATAGTATCGGTTAATTCACCTTTGGTACGATATTTTTTAATGATCATAATTATTGGAGCAGGTGCCGTAGCTGCTGCAATTGCTCCAAGCATCAAAGCAACAGGTAAATCAACAAAAGGTAACGTTAGTAAGATAACTAATGTTGTTGTCGCGACTGCTTGTACGATTGTGATTATAACAATTTTCATTCCAGACTTTTTAAGTTTTCCAAACCATAATTCGGTACCGACTTGGAACGCAATGAAACCAAGTGCAATATCAGAAACAATTGACATTTCTGCTAATTGTTCATAACTAATATAGTGTGTAATTGGACCAAGTATCAAACCGGCAACTAAATAACCAGTGATAGCTGGAATCTTCATACTTTCAAATACTCTACCCATAAATAATCCGGCTAAAATAATAATTCCTAGATTAACAATTAATGTTGACAAATCAGAACTAACAGCCGTATTTAATAAAACCATAATCATTCACTCCTTTAATAAAATCGAGAACTTCTTCAATATCTCTAATATGGATTATACACCGATTAACAAACATTTCAAGGGGTAAAATATGACTGAATAGTCAATCAGTGGTCAAAAATGACTACGTAGCAATCTAAACCGTTAATTGAAAAAAAATATTAATTAAATGTCTTTAATAAGCAGTTTATCAAACAACTTACATAATAATATTATGATAGCGCTAACATAAAAATAATTATTTATGATAATTGGTCAATGTAAGCATTTACGAAAATATTTTGATGAATAAATCTGTCTTAAACTATTGACAAAAGATTTTTAGAGGCGTATGCTATGTAATGGAAAGAAGATGAAGTTATGATTATTAAAGATAAACGAAATCATATTTTAGAAACAGCCATGCATTTGTTTGTTAAAAATGGGTTTCATGCAACGCCAACATCAATGATTGCTAAAAAGGCACACGTTAGTGTTGGGACGTTATTTAACCATTTTAAATCAAAAGCAACATTGATTGAACAAATATATATTAGTATCAAGTTGCATTTAAAAAATACATTTATTGAACTCTTAGATGAACATAACAATCAACATGATCAATTGCAATCTATGTATCATGCTATTGTTAATTGGGGCTATAATAATTCCGATGAATTTTATTATTTAGAATTATTTGATCACTCTCCGTTCAAAAACATATATAAAACAGAAGCCTCATTAATTATCAATCAAAAATTCAAACAAGAAATTTTT
>JAIPGE010000088.1 GCA_021736285.1 Candidatus Izemoplasma sp. | reverse complement strand
CTGAAACAGTTTCTTGTGCTTTAATAAAAACTTTCTTGAATGCTTTTAATTGATGTTTTGGCTTGATGATATGGGTGTTTTGATCATGGACATAGAGTTGAATGACCTCATCTCCATCAATATCGCTGGTGTTTGTGATATCAAGCGATACTTTCAATTCCTCATCAGGCGATAATGTCTCTTGATTTATTTGGATATTGTCGTATCTAAATGAGCTATAGCTGAGTCCATATCCAAACGGATAAAGCACTTCTAAATTATGTGTATCATAAAAACGATAGCCATTCATAATGAGATCTTTTTCATAGTTCACTGTTTCTAATTGGGGATAGGTTCCATAATGTGGGGTATGTTCGACTTGAAGGGGGAATGTTTCTTGCAATCGCCCACTTGGATTCACGTTACCAACCAAGACATCGATAATTGCTTGACCTGCAGCACTACCTAAAAACCATGTTTCTAAAATTGCCCGACTATGTTTTTTAAGATATCGTAAATCAAGTGCACTACCATTGCTTAAAATAACAATAACGGGTGTATTTGTTTCGACAATCTTTTCAAAAACGTCTAAATGACCAGACGGTAATGAGATATCGTCTCTGTCTTTACCTTCGGTTTCAATAGATTCTGTTGTTCCGGTAAAATACAAGACAACATCACTTTTGTTTGCGATTGATTTAACATCCTTTAACAGCGCTTTTGAAGTATTTAAATCATCATATCCTGGTGCGTAGTTAACAGTCTTGAATTGGTTCTTTAGTGCTTCATAAGGCGTTTCTTGTCGGTACGGCTTTACCGTAGCGCTACCGCCACCGTTAACCCGGGGGTGTTTGGCAAATTCACCAATCACACCAACAGACACTTCACTGTCTTTTAAGGGTAAAATGCCATCATTTTCCAATAACACGATGGCTTCTTTAGCAACGTTTTTTGCGACTTCATGATGAGCATCAAAATCAATTGATGCTAGTGCATCTCTTTTTGAAGACCGCTCTTGTAAGAAAAAGAGTGGTTCCAAACTTTGATTAAGTTCGGACTCAGACAATGTGTTGTTATCTAATGCTTCTTGCACATCTTGTTCAAATGATGATGGCCCAGGCATTTCAATGTTCATACCGTTCTTAAGTGATTTTACTTTGTTTTGAACCGCGCCCCAATCCGATACAACAGCGCCTTCATATTGCCATTGATCTCGTAATACTTCTTTTAGCAGGTAAGAAGACTCTGATGCATAATCTCCATTGATTTTGTTGTAACTGCTCATTATCATCCATGGATGGGCTTTTTCAATAACTTTTCGAAAGGGATATAGATACAATTCATGCAGTGTTCTTTCATCAATTTTGCTGGTCACAAAACGACGCATGGTTTCTTGTTCGTTTAAAGCAAAGTGTTTGATACATGCACCAACGTGTTCTGTTTGTATCCCTGTTACAAAGGCAGATGCCATGGCACTTGTTAAATAAGGGTCTTCACTATAATATTCAAAATTCCTACCCCCAAGTGGACTTCGCTTTAAGTTAATCCCTGGTCCTAGTAACACATCAATTCCATAATACCGACATTCTTTGCCTATTGTTTTTCCAACGTTTTTAATTAAATCGGGATGCCAAGTTGATGCCATTGCTGAAGCGCTTGGAAATAGGGTAGCGACTGACATTTGGTCTTTTTTGTCTAAATCACTGCCGGTAAATGTTGCGTTATTAACGCGGACACCATGTGGTCCGTCAGCGACACGAATTGATTTTCCTTCGATGTGATCGCTTTGAAAAAATTCCCAGTTCGTTTGACCACTTGTTAGTTTTATCACTTCTTTTAGGGGTATCTTCGTCATTATTATTCCTCCTCGTTATATGTTAAGCCATATCCAAAAGGATATGCTTTAGATAGCGTAGTGTAATTATCTTGTGTGTGTATCTGTCCAATGTCAGATAACGTAAACGGCCAGGTATAGGAGAGTTTTCCGGAGAAGTCCGCCGAACCAAATAATAAATCACTGACGGCTGGACCCCCTTCACTGCCTGGTAAAAAGATAGCAAAGAAAGCATCAAACGTTTCAATATCATTGCCAATTACCAAGGGTCTACCACTGGCTAGAATCCCAATCACAGTTTTGCCTTGTTGTTTTGCTAAAAGAGCTTCTTGGTAAGCTGTGTCATTGTCAGGGTGACTTAGTCCATCAAATAGTGTTGGTGTAAAAGTATCGCCAACACCTTCTGTATAAGGAATTTCAGCAAAGACAACGATGACTGTGTCGGCTGCGTCTACTGTGTTTACTAACTGACCTGTTCGGTTCGTTAATGCGATGTCAATTGCATCTTCAATTGACGACCCAACACCAATATCAGGATTAGTGTTACCTTGCCAATAGGTTGTCCATCCACCAGATAGATACCCCACATGATCATGTGCTGGTCCTGTTAAATAAATTGATTCATTCCCTGTTAAAGGAAGTGCGTTGTTGTTTTCTAATAAGACAAAAGATTCAATTGCAGCTTGTTTGGCAAGTTGTTTGTGGGCATCTGAATAGACAACACTGCTATCGAGTCGTGAGATTGGTTCATCAAATATATTATTGTTATGTTTCACAGTTAAAATACGTTTTACTGCATCATCAATCCGTGAGATTGAAATATCATCATTCTCAACGGCCAATAATATGTTTTGATACGCTTGTTCCCACTCTGTGGGTTCCATTACCATATCAATACCAGCATTAATTGATGTGACGAGCTGTGTATAAAAATCACCCTCAAGTTGATGAACAGCATTCCAATCAGATAATACAATCCCTTCAAACCCTAGTTCGTCTTTTAATACTTCATTAATCCAATAGGAATTACCAGTCATTTTCTCGCCATTTAAGGAACTAAATGAAATCATAACACTGTCAACACCTGCTTCTATCGCAAGTTCGTACGGTTTAAGATAATGTTCTCTAATATACGCTTCACTCTCTTGCGTATTGCCTTGATCAATCCCTTCAGTCGTTCCGCCGTCACCGATATAATGTTTGACAGTTGCGACAACATCTTCACTTTGTAACCCCGCAATATAAGATTGTACTAAGTTATTATGAATGACATCATCTTCGCCAAATCCTTCGTAGGTTCTTCCCCATTGAATGTTTTCAACAACACTCACAGCTGGTGAAAAATTCCAATGAATTCCCACGGCTTTCATTTCTTTAGCAGTTGCTTCTCCGATATCAAACATTAAATCTGGATTATTGGCCATACCTAAATTAATATTATGCGGAAAAATTGTTGATCCATAGACATTATTATTGCCATGGACAGCATCAATACCATATAAAATAGGAATCCCGCTCGATGATACTAAAGCAGCGTCTTGATAAGCTTTAACCATATCATACCACGTATCTAAATCATCATTGTATTGACTTGGAAATGAGCCACCCCCACTTAACACACTCCCAATGTTATAAAGTCTTACTTGATCAGGTGAAATGTATGCCCGTTCTGCTTGGATCATTTGACCAACTTTTTCTTCTATCGTTAATGATGCTAACAATGTCATTACAAAATTGTCAGTTGATGGATCAATTTTCTCATCATTACAGGCATCCTCTAGTGGTGTCAGATTACAATCCAATACATCGTTAGATGGATTTGTTGTTTGACATCCTACAAGCACTAGCATTAGCGCTATAAGGATTAATATAAGTCGTTTCATAGTTGCCTCCTAAAGCGTTTTCGTTCACATTCCATTATAGCATAAAAAAAAGCAAATCGGAATGATTTGCTTAATTTTTCTTATCCAATTGAACCTTCCATTTCTAATTTAATTAGTTGGTTTAGTTCAACAGCATATTCCATTGGTAACTCTTTAGCGAATGGTTCAATGAATCCCATGATAATCATTTCTGTTGCTTGTTCTTCGCTAAGACCACGACTCATGAGATAAAAGAGTTGTTCTTCACTAACTTTTGACACAGTGGCCTCGTGTTGGACCTGTGCCTGATTATTTTTAACGATGTTATATGGCAATGTATCACTTACGCTTTGATCATCGAGGATGATGGTGTCACATTCAACATTGCTTTTTGCGCCTGTTGCGTTAGTGGTATGATGAATCATACCGCGATAGTTCACACGACCACCTTTGGCACTGATTGATTTTGATATTATTTTACTGGTGGTATCTTTTCCTAGGTGAATCATTTTCGCACCTGTATCTTGATTCATGCCTTTACCGGCAAAAGCAATTGAAATGGTTGTGCCTTTAGCTCGATCTCCTTTAAGGATACAAGATGGGTATTTCATATTTATTTTACTTCCTATATTACCGTCAATCCATTCCATATGGGCATCTTCTTCAACCAGTGACCGTTTGGTAACTAAGTTGATAATATTGTTCGCCCAGTTTTGAACGGTACTGTATCGACAATTAGCACCTTTTTTAACATATATTTCAACGATAGCTGCATGCAAACTACTTTTGGTATACACCGGTGCGGTGCATCCTTCAACATAGTTCACACTTGCGTCTTCATCAACAATAATTAAGGTTCGTTCAAATTGACCCATCAACTCACTATTGATTCTAAAATAGGATTGCAGGGGTTTTTCAACATGGACACCTTTCGGTACATAAATAAAACTCCCACCACTCCATACAGCACTGTTTAATGCGGCATATTTATTGTCATAATAAGGCACTACTTTTCCAAAATATTCTTTTAGTAGTTCCGGATATTCTCTTAGTGCGGTATCAGTATCAGTAAAAATAACACCTTGATCTTCTAGTTCTTTTATGGTTGAATGATAAACAACTTCACTTTCAAATTGGGTTGAGACACCAGCCAGATATTTTTGTTCGGCTTCAGGGATACCGAGTTTTTGGAACGTATCTTTTATTTCTGGTGGGACATCATCCCAACTTTGTTCACTACGTTCACTTGCTTTTATGAAATAGGTAATCTCTTCAAAGTTAATGTCACTTAAGTCTGGACCCCATGTTGGATTATCCAGTTCTAAAAATTTATGAAAACTTTTAACACGGAATTCTGTCATCCATGCTGGCTCTTCCTTAATTTTTGAGATTTCTCGTACAATGTCTTCTGTTAATCCCTTACCTGTATTTAAGACACTTTTTGTATCTGTTTTGAAGCCATATTTATAATCCCCTACAATACTTTCAATTTCTTTTTTGGTATTGTCATTCATGTAGGATCACTCACTTTCTTTCGTTGTTCCGTTAAATGCTTTCCAAGCAATTGAGGCACATTTTATCCGTGCGGGGAATTGTTTGACTCCTTCATAAACAATTGCCTCTTCTAAATCAACCGTATCATCGTAAGGTTGATTTGATAACATTTTGGTGTAGTTGTTACTAATGTTAAGTGCTTCATCAATCGATTTACCAATCAATGTTTCACTCATTACACTGGCACTGCTGCAGCAAATGCTGCATCCTGTACCATCATGTCGGATATCTTTTACAATCCCATCTTCAACCTTACTTTGAATGGTAATGTCGTCTCCACACGATGGATTTTTAATATGTATTGTATGATAGTTTGAATCATTAACCAACCCTTTGTTACGCGGGTTTTTATAATGATCCATAATCACTTGTCGATATAATGTTTGCATATTTTTCATCGGGCTACCTCCTAAAATCCAACTGATTTGAAAAACGCAACTGCTTCTTTTAATGAAGCGATGAATTTATCACTGTCTTCTACAGTGTTATAGACGTAGAAACTAATCCGCAATGTTGCCACAACACCCAACCATTTTATAACAAGTTGAGCACAATGATGCCCTGCGCGCATCGCTATATTATTACCATCGAAAACCGTCACGGCATCATGGGGATGAACGCCATCAATATTAAATGTGATTACGCCAGTATCGGTTGTTGGGTTATAAACGGTAATTCCCTCAATCTCTAGCATTTTTTTGATGGTCCTTTGTGCTAAGTTATGTTCGTGTTCTTTAATATTATCAAATCCAATGCTTTGAAGATATTCAATTGCTTTGCCAAGACCAATCGCTTCTGCGATAGGTGGTGTTCCTGTTTCAAATTTATATGGTGCATTTTTATACGTCGCATCAAATTTTTGAACATAATCAATCATATCTCCA
>JAIPGE010000087.1 GCA_021736285.1 Candidatus Izemoplasma sp. | reverse complement strand
TTGAAATATTCACCGTAAAGACTTTATCAAACTCCCCACCAGGTAACTTAAGACCAGATAAAATACCATTACTATCAATATCTTTCACTCTAACAATATATTTTTGATTCGCTTCCTCAAAGTGCGCAAAAACATTATAAGACTCATAACCTCGATCACAAATAACAATAGACCTGTCAGAAATATTAGGAATCATATCGATTAACGCACCACGCTCATCTTTGTGATTAAAATCTTGAAGAACTGCGTCGGTATAAACGTTATTTAATAAATCATACATAGCGACAAGTTCCATCTCATTGTATCCTCTATGATTACCTTGGTTATTAAATGTGTCTTTATCATGAGGGTTCCGATATAAATTTAACGAAGACCCATCAACAGATAAAAGGTGAAAACCCTTATGAGTTTTATACCTAGGTAAATGACTAGTGAACTCATAAAAGGTATGAGAAAAAGCTTCAGGTAGAATTTTATTTCTCGCTTGAACAAAGGCAGATTTACAAGGTGTAGACCCATCATATTCAAAAAGATCAAGCAACTCAGAATCAAGTGTATTTACACCCATAGTCAAAATAGAATTGAACGTGGTTAAGAAACCAAGTTTTCTAGAGCGAGTAAAATCGGTCTTCGGATTTCTAACAAACTCCGAAGACATCGAAACATCAACAATAATATCGTTGAGTTTCGATTTAAGTACATCTGAATATTTCATAGAATAGCCTCCTAAAAGTATTTATACTTCTAAGGGCTACGCCGCAAATTTTTCTCAATTTGTCAAGTCTTTTTATGAAAAAACTCAGAAAAAGAGCCGAAAAAATCCAAATAAAAAAAGACCCCCTCACCAATTGATGAGTTGATCTCTTCATTTTTTCTTAACTGAATGACATTGGATTGATACCTCCTTTTTTAATGCAAAAGGCTGCAGTTTGGTGTACAATAAGTGTAAGATATCTCAATTCTATTTTAATCAATAGATAGGGATGATAAAATACACTTGTCAGGAGGAAATTTATGTTTAAATTAAAAGTCGACGAATCTAAGCATAAAACAATCACTGATCGATTAAGACTCACAGAGAGCGCAGATTACACTTACGTGTTAACAACGGACAAAGACAATGTTGAATCAGATAAGGTAAATATTGTTTTTAATGAAACAGAATTAACACGTGTTGCGTCATTGCTTGATTGGATCGTAAAAGGAGAGGCCATTTATATTACGGGGAGTAATCAATATGGTGACAAACGCACTGAATCGAGAAATATTTATTACTTTATCATCGAGGGTGATGATTTATATGCAACCCTTGGCACCATTCGAATGCGTGTCAATTATAAGTTGTATGAGTTAGAGACACTGCTTGCAGATAAGGGATTTATTCGAGTCAGCAAACATGCGATTGTCAACATTGCAAAGATTGATTATATTAAACCTGCCTTGAATTCTAAATTGAATTTATTGATGGCAAATGGCGATCTAATTGAAGTGAATCGTGGGTACTTAAAATCTTTTAAAGAGGCACTAGATTATTAGGAGGTATCTTATGAGTAGTGTATTTTCTCAACCAAGCTTAATTTTTGTTATGTTGGTATTAATCGGACTAAGTATCTTTTTCATTAAACGATTTATTGATGAGTATGTGTGGAACAAACGTTTGAACAACAAAAAACATGCGATGCGTGTTCATATACTAAAACATCCGATTAAACAACGACTGGCCTTATATTTAGCAGGCGCATTGTCGCCAGCTATTCTTGTCATCATCGCTGTTGTGGCAAGTGTAAACTTACCGACAAATCAATATGATTTTGTCAGATTTAATAAAGGTGATGATATTTTAGATGTCTACACATCGTTTGAAAAGAATTACCGAAGGATTAATAATTGGGGTCTGACAGATGGATTAATGTTAGAGGAGAATGACCTCATAACTACTGAAACAGCAGACTATGTAACTTTTTCCGGAACTGGCAGTAATGACTATTCACAAACCAATACCCAAGTAACTGGGGTTGATGAAATTGATAATGTTGTCACTGATGGAAAATATATTTATATCGCAGAAGACAATCAAGTGAAGATTGCTCTTGCTTATACAGAAGAACAGTTAGTAGATGTATTGAGCTTAGTAAAAACCTATGATTATATCGATGAGTCTTCAGACTGTTCACAAGGATTTTATACCGAAGGTCTTTATGTTGATGATGACTATTTGGTTGTTATTGGCAGTGAAGTTGACTATTATTGTAATCCAGATCCAGATAGCAGCGATGATGTTATTATTTATGATTATTATCGTCGGTCTGATGACGTTACTGTCTATGTTTATGATAAAAACGATAACTTCAACTTAGAAACGACGTATGAAGTTCGTGGTAATTTTGTTGGAACACGAAAGATTGAAGACAATCTATATATCGTTACAGACACCTATTTACCGCTTTATGAAGAAGATGTTGAAGTCGATGAATATTTACCATATTATTCGGTAAACAATCTTTCAACAAGCGCAAAATATCAAGATATTCTATACATTGATGGCATCACACCAAATAGTTTTACAACCTTTTATGCCCTTGATTTAGACCATAAACAAGTGGATATGGAAGTTATCTTAGGAGACAGTGGCTACAATTTATATGTGTCACATAACAATATGTATTTGACAGGAACAATTTGGTCACCACAACGATTAACAGACGATTGGTTTTCTACTGAAACTGAAAGCAATAGTCATACAGCTATCTTAAAAGTCGCAATAGATGGACCACGTGTTGCATTTGATACATTTGGAACCATCGCAGGGAGAACACTTAACCAATTTAGCATGGATGAGTATAATGGGGTACTGCGTGTTGCGACAACGACAGGATTTTGGGGCGACAACATTAACAATCGTGTCTTTATGCTTGATTCTAAATTAAATGTGATTAGTAAACTTGAAGAATTAGGAAAACCAGGTGAAACGATCAAGTCAGCACGTTTTGTTGGAGACTATGCTTATCTTGTGACATTTGAGCAAACAGATCCATTTTATGTTTTAGACTTAAGTAATCCGACAAACCCAAGTGTATTGGGAGAATTAGAAATCACCGGGTTTAGTAGTTATTTACAACCACTTGGTGAGAAGTATATGTTAGGTATCGGCTTTGGCGATACAACAGGTGGTACCGCAGGGATTAAGATTAGTATCTATGACATCAGTGACAAAACCAATCCCGTTGTTTTTGATGAAATCATTTATGATTACTCAGAATTTGGATGGGCTCACACGAGTGTTACATATAATCATAAAGACTTACTGGTAAGTTTGTCAAAAGGTTTAATCGCATTGCCATTTACGAGTTATAATTATGCCAATGATACGTATCAATATAACAGTGGTATTCTTGTATTTGAGTTTGATGAAGATACCGGGTTGTTTGTTAAAGGGTATGTCCAACATGCAACAAACACAGAAGATGAAGTGTATGTTTATAAAGCAAAATTCATTAGCGATTATTTTTACACCGTGTCGAATAAATACATTCAAGTATCAACGATTGATGACCCAACAACCATTTTGAAGTCATTAAGTATTGAATAACATTAAAAAAAAGAGATGCCATTTCTATTTACTGGCATCTCTTTTTGCTTGCTCATAAACTGCATTACTGACAGCCTCAGCAACTCGTTTATCAAAGGGTGATGGGATAATATAATCATCATGTAATTCATCATCTTTGATAATCGCAGCAATTGCTTTGGCCGCAGCTATTTTCATCTCATCATTAATGTTTTTAGCACGCGCTTTTAGCACGCCTTTAAATAGACCAGGGAATGCCAATACATTATTGATTTGGTTCGGGTAATCACTACGTCCTGTACCAACAACTTTGGCGCCAGCTTGTTTAGCCTCAGGATATGAGATTTCTGGATCAGGATTGGCCATCGCAAAGATAAATGGGTTCTGATGCATTGTTTGGATCATGTTTTTATCTACAATATTTTTAGCACTAACCCCGATAAAAACATCTTTGTTTTTTATTAACTCTGGCAATGTTTTTAGATTGCTTGAAAGCACAATGTTATCATCTAAGAGTTCTTGAACGGAAAAATCATAGGTTTGATAGTGTTGATAAGAAGTTACTCCTTCTAAGGAATAGCCATAGATATGTCTAATGCCCATTTTATGTAATAATCGGGCAATATTGCCTCCGGCTGCGCCGAGACCACTAATCACAATCTCAAGGTCTTCTAACTTTCGATTTGTCAGCCGACAAGCATTAATTAAACCGGCCAGTGTAACAATGGAAGTACCGTGTTGATCATCGTGAAAGACAGGGATATCAAGTATTTCTTTTAAAGCCCGTTCGATAATGATACAGTTGGGTGCACTGATATCTTCTAAGTTAATGCCTCCAAAGCCAGGAGCAATATGGGTGATGGTATCGATAATTGTTTTAGGGTCTTGAGTATCTAACACAATTGGAAAGGCATCAATATTGGCAAATGTTTTAAATAAAACAGCTTTGCCTTCCATTACCGGCAATGCGGCTTCAGGACCAATATTGCCAAGTCCTAAAACAGCTGATCCGTCACTAATTACGGCTACCATATTTCCTTTTGAGGTATAATTATATACATCTTTTATATTTTGGTGAATTGCTTTAGAGGGTTCAGCAACATATGGAGAATAGGCCAATGACAAATCTTCGGGGGTGGTTAATTCAATTGTTGAAATAACTTCTAATTTACCAGGGTGTTTTTTGTGGAGCATCAAACTTTTATGTTTCATATTCTTCATCTGGCATCCCCTTTGAAAATGTTCTTATCATAGATATCATACGCAACAAAACATGGGAAATCTTCTACATATAACTCACGTATTGCTTCGGGACCTAAATCATCATACATAATGATCTTACTTTTTTTAATTCGACTGGACAAGAGTGCACCAGCACCACCTGTCGCAATTAAGTACACAGCATTATGTTGCATCATTGCGTTTCTAAAAGATTCTGAACGGTCTCCTTTACCTATCATTAATTTAACACCACGAGCCATGAGTTGTGGTGCCATGGTATCCATACGATAGCTAGACGTAGGACCACTTGCACCAAGTACCTGATTCGGTTTATGGGGTGTGGGTCCAACATAAAAAATGACACTTCCTTGCAACTCAAAATTTGGGTTATTGTCTTTTATTAGTCGTATATGCGCCTGATCACGAGCGGTATAAATGGTTCCAGTAATCAATACTTTATCGCCAACATGAAGTTTTTTAACATCCTCATCTGAAATTGGAGGTGTTAATCTAATCATAAAACCACCTCTTTATGTCGTGAAGAATGACATTGAATATTAATGGCAACTGGAAGGGATGCAATATGCATTGGAAACGCATTTACTTTAACAGCTAAACAGGTTGTTTCGCCACCAACACCCATTGGTCCGACGCCTAATTTATTAATATCTTTTAAAAGATCTTGTTCTAATTTAGCAAGTACTGGGTCAGAATTATGATCATCTAATGCTCTAAGTAGTGCTTCTTTAGCAAGTAAAGCACTTTTTTCAAAATTGCCACCAATACCGAGACCAACAATGATTGGTGGACAAGGTTTTCCCCCAGCATTAAACACAGTATCTAGGACAAGTTTCTTTATCCCATCTAACCCTTCTGCAGGTGTAAGCATTTTTACTATACTCATATTTTCACTGCCGCCACCTTTGGCTGCAATTTTAAGTTTTATCTCTGAACCCGCAACGAGTTTTGTATGTATAATCGCTGGCGTGTTATCTTGTGTGTTTTTTCGTTCGAAAGGATGTGATACCATACTTTTACGGAGATATCCTTTTTGATAGCCTTCCCGAACACCTTGGTTAATCGCATCTTCTAAATTACCAATAATATGTACGTCTTGGCCAATTTCTAAAAAGACCACAACAACTCCCGTATCTTGACATAACGGGGCTTGATTTGTATCGGCTATCTTAGCGTTTTCTAAGATATCATCTAAAATCGAAGAAGCGACCTCGCTGGCTTCTTTCTGTTTAGCTTTTTGAAGTAATTGAAACAAAGATTGATCGAGATGATAGTTAATTTCTATGACGGTTTCTCGGATAATATTAGTAACTTCTTTAGCATCAATTTCACGCATAGTTTCACTCCTTTTATAACACTCACAGTATAACATAACTCACTCTTTTTGTAAGTAAAGATTTAA
>JAIPGE010000086.1 GCA_021736285.1 Candidatus Izemoplasma sp. | reverse complement strand
CGGAAAAAAAGTATTTACTGATGATTTAAATAAGTCATTAAATCCAGCCGACCACAAAGAAATTGTGGGACTGATTTCACAAGCCTCTGAAAAAGAAGCTGAGATGGCAATGGAAAGTGCTTTAAAAGCATTTGAAACATGGAAAAAAACCGATCCAAAAGTACGCGCTGATGTGTTGTTTAAAAGTGCGGCTATTATGCGGAGAAGACGCTTTGAAATCAGTGCCTTAATGACAATTGAAGCGGGTAAACCATGGCCTGAAGCTGACGCCGATACGGCTGAAGCAATTGACTTCTTAGAATATTACGGAAGACTGATGTTAGAGATGACAAAAGCCGATGAACGCGTGCTTTCAAGAGACCGTTTAGAACGGAATGAATTACAGTACATTCCCCTTGGTGTTGGCGCTGTAATTACACCATGGAATTTCCCCATGGCAATATTAACTGGAATGACAAGCGCAGCGATTGTCAGTGGTAATACAGTCTTATTGAAACCAGCCGAAACAACACAAGTTATCGCTTATAAATTAATGGAGATTTTAGAAGAAGCTGGCATGCCTAAAGGCGTTGTCAATTTCATCCCTGGTGATGGGCCAGCGATTGGCCAATACATGGTGTCTCATCCAAAAACACGCTTCGTCTCATTCACAGGATCAAAAGCAGTTGGGATAACAATTTATGAAGAAGCGGCTAAAGTAAGAAAAGGCCAAAAATGGTTGAAACGTGTCATCGCCGAAATGGGTGGAAAAGATGCGATTATTGTAGATGACAGTGCCGATTTAGAACTGGCGAGTACCGAAATCGTAAAAAGTGCCTTTGGCTTCGCCGGACAAAAATGTTCAGCGTGTAGTCGCGTGATTGCACATAAGGATATCTATGATGAACTACTGAAAAAATCGGTGCAAAAAACCAAGGCATTAATTACTGGTAACCCCGTAAATCAATCTACGTTTGTTGGACCAGTAACAAATCAAAAAGCATTTGATAAAATTTCAAAATACTTAAAAATTGGTGCAAAAGAAGCAACTGTAGCAATAGGTGGTAATGCGGATGACTCAAATGGGTATTTCGTTGAACCAACAATTATTGCAGATTGCAAGCCTGATGCACGAGTCATGCAAGAAGAAATATTTGGTCCTGTGGTAAGCTTTACAAAAGTGAGTGACTTTGATGAAGCATTAACTGTCGCTAACAATACCGAATATGGATTAACAGGTGCAGTTATTTCAAAATCAAGAGAACATCTTGAGCAAGCACGTGATGACTTCTTTGTAGGTAATTTATACTTTAATAGAAAATGTACAGGTGCGATTGTTGGCTATCAACCATTCGGCGGATTTAACATGAGTGGTACCGATTCTAAAGCGGGCGGACCTGATTACCTAACCTTGCATATGCAGGCAAAATCTATAACTGAACAACTTTAATATTTTCTTAATTTACCCTTATAATTAAAAACCAACACGCTAGTTTATTTGATAGCGGTGTTGGTTTTTCTATATATTCTAAAGCGAGTCTTGGGATTTACTAATCAGAATCCTTTTCATTTTATTTAGACTGTGTTTTTCATCAATCTAAAGCAAGTATAATATGCCTATTTTGCTTATTTATGAAACAAGTTAATATGATTTAAACGTCTTTATTTAGCGTTTAACCGGCATAAATAAACTTAGTATAATCAAGATGATGGTGTTGAGGATCCCTGAAACTTAGCTGCGTCCACGTACATTTTTTACTTCATAATCCGGAGCCATAATAATTCAGAATCAATTAAAAACTCTGATATTAAATTTATGAATTTTGAGTAATCTAAGGTTGTATGGGCTATGTCTAATGCTTCGTAATATTCAGCTCTTCTTTCCTTTGTTATGACAATCGGTGTATACCCATACTTCATCAATTCAAAATTGAGTAATAGTCTTGCCGTTCGGCCATTTCCATCAATAAATGGGTGTATTTTTACAAACTCACCATGTAACAAACAGGCTTTTATAACTGGATGATAATCATCCCATTCTCTTTCATATTCAGCAAATAATTTTTGCATTAATTCCGATATAATCATATGGTTTGGTGGAATATGACTTGCACCACTAATGGTGACATTTTCATTTCTATATTTTCCCGCATTATGATCATCAATGTCCTTTAAAATTAACTGGTGAATATTTTTAAGTATCCACTCGATTAGATCTTTTTTCTCCTCAATAATAGTTTCCAAGTATTCAATAGCTTCCTTATGATTAATAGCTTCTAGATGTTCAGTTACACTTTTTCCCCCAATGGTTATCCCCTCTAACACTACTTTGGTTTCTGACATTGTTAAGGTATTACCTTCGATTGCATTAGAGTTATATGTCCAATCTATAATAAGTTTTTCACGAAGTGATCTTACACTATTTGTTGATAAAGGTCTATGATTATCAATTCTTTTTTTCATAGAGTCTATCTTAGAAAAATCATAGTCTAATCCCTTATATTCCTTTTTTATTGCTTTTCTCGCATCATAAGGCTTTGAAGCTTCTTCAGCAATCATCCATGTTTTACCAACTTTAAACGCACCATCAACTCTTCCTTCTTCGCATAAAGCTCTTACTCTTCGATCATTCACATTCCATTTGCTTGCGACTTCTTTTGTTGTTAGATATTTCATATAATCACCTCAACTATATAATATACCGTTATCGGTATGATGTCAAATGTTTTGAAATTCGTATAAAAAAGGCTGATACACTTGTATCAGACCTATGCATTCATAATGCCTTGTCGTTATGGACCTCATCACTATTTTTGACAACCTCGATACGAACATTACTATAACCATTCCTTTACTATCCGACTCATAATCTCATACAATTATTAACTAATCATACATTTTAATACAATCTATTAATTTGAATCTAGATAATTTTATGAATGGTAATATTATCGTAACTAATATGAAGATAATTAGTGCTAGAAAACAAAGTACAATAGAGTTCATATTAAATGTTACGATAGCCAAATCTTTATATCCCGAACTCCAAACATAGTTCATTGTTTTAAGTCCTAATGGATGAAGCGCTATTTCTCAATGAAATAAAAAACATAAGTAGCATTGTCATCTAACCTATGTATTCTTGAACTATTTATACCCTTGCCTACAATAGTATTGTAGGAGACTATTCAAACTATATCAAAATAAAAATAAAGGGATTTATGCTGACAACTTCAAATCCCTTTGAATTCTATTGGTGCGGTCGACGGGATTTGAACCCACACATCACAAGGATACTACCCCCTCAAGGTAGCGCGTCTGCCGTTCCGCCACGACCGCTTTGCATTATAAATTGTATCATATTTTGAGAAATTTACTAGTCTTTTTGTGAAAAAAATTAAGGCTTGCATGTGCAAGCCTTAATCATTTAAATCATGATTTATTTTAGGTTTTCAGCAAGTAATTTCATTGTGCGAATCATTTGTGCAGTATAACTCATTTCATTGTCATACCAGCTAATAACTTTTACAAGTTGTTTGCCATCAATTGTCATAACTTTTGTTAATTGTGCATCAAATAAAGATCCATATGTAATTCCAATGGTATCACTTGAAACGATTGGGTCTTCTGTATATCCTAATGTTTCATTAGCGTTCTTTTTCATTGCAGCATTAACTTCTTCTACTGTAACTTCTTTTTCAAGTTCAACGACTAAGTCAACACAACTACCTGTAATTGTTGGTACACGCATTGCCATACCATCTAATTTACCATCTAATTGTGGTAATACTAATCCTACCGCAACTGCTGCACCGGTTGATGTTGGTACAATGTTTGCTGCCGCTGCACGACCACGTCTTGAATTAATCCCTTTTGGATTAGGTCCATCTAATGTGTTTTGTGCATTTGTATAAGCATGAATTGTTGTCATAAATCCTTTGACAAGACCAAACTCATCATCTAACACTTTGGCGATAGGCGCCAAACAGTTTGTGGTACAAGATGCACCACTAACGATTTCTTCTGTACCATCTAATTCTTCATGGTTAACGTTGTATACAACTGTTTTTAAATCACCTTTTGCAGGTGCACTAATAACAACTTTTTTGGCCCCCGCTATAATATGTTTTTGTGCTTTGTCTCTTGATGTAAAGAATCCAGTACATTCTAATACAACTTCAACCCCTAATTTTTTCCATGGTAAATTTTCAGGGTCTTTTTCAGCATAAATTTTAATTTTTTCTCCATCGACAACAATGCTGTCTCCATCAACTGAAATGTTGTCTGACTTGTAACGTCCTTGTGCCGAATCATATTTAAGTAAATAAGCCAATGTATCAGCATCGGTTAAATCGTTAATCGCAACGATTTCAAAATCTGGATCATCGTCCATTAAACGGAATGCTAAACGTCCAATACGACCAAATCCATTGATTGCAACTTTAATAGCCATTAATTTATTCCTCCTATTTTTTTCTTTCACTATTATTATAAATGCTTTAATTATAAATTACAACTGATAAGATAGAAATACAAACGCTTTCTTGGAGATTTAAAAAAAAGGTTAGCGTTTCGCTAACCTGACTTTTTATACAGCTTGTTGGTCTTTTTGTTTCAACTCTTTAAAGTAAATTTCAAGTGCATTTTTATAATCACAATCTGCTCCTTGTTCACAAGTGGTGCACATGATAATTTCCCGTAAACGTCTTGGAATAAATGTTCTAATTTCGTCTTCATTATATCCTACTTGCATTTTGTCGTCTTCAATAATAATCGGACGTCTTAATACACTTGGATTATCGATTATAAATTCAGTCAATCCAGAGATAGACATTTCATCTAAATCTAAATCATTTTCTTGAAAGACTTTTGAACGTGTGGAAATAATATCATCAAATCCACCCATGGTGTTTTTTAACATCAATAAAATGTCATCACGTGTCAGTTGGATGTTAAAAATGTTTTTCTCGCGGTAATCAATGCGATGATCGTCAAACCATTTTTTTGCTTTACGGCAAGAGGAACAACTTGGTGTCGTATAAATTTGAATCATCTGATTCACCTCTTTTTTAGAATTTTTCTAATAAAAACTTGTTGCATATTTATTATACCATATTACAAATAAGATGCAATAGCTAGTTCGTGTTTTGTGAACGTTTTCATTTCATTATTAATTGGCTTGTGTTATAATTGAAAAAGATAAAAAAGGAGGAATCTATAATGAAATGGGACCTAACAAGACTTTATGAATCACTAGACGATTGGGAACAAGACGTTTTATCTCTTGAAAAAACAATTAAAACATTATCTCAATTTAAAGGAAAATTAGATGATTATGATACCTTTTTAGAATATTACACACTTCAAAAGGAACTTTCTGTAACCTTATTAAAAGCGTATCAATATGCTGCATTAACATCTGATTTAGATCGTAAAAATACAAAGAATGCTGCACGTGTACAACGGATGGCAAACTTAATAAGTAATTTACGCCAAGCAACAGCTTTTGAACAACCCGAACTCTTGACTATTGGAAAAGAAACGATTGACACGTTTTTAGATAAGAGTCCGTTATTAAAAGAGTATGCCTTTTCGATTGAAAAACTTTTCCATGCTCAAGCCCATGTGTTAGATGGTAAAAGTGAAAGTCTACTTGCTAATTTTTCTAATTTAACAAATCAAGGTGGCGAGATCTATTCTGCACTCGCTGTTGCGGATAAAATTGATAAAGAAATCACCCTTTCTACTGGTGAAACAGTTACGGTAACGAGTGGTAATTTCCGTAGTTACTTAGCTGATTTAGAAAAAGATGAAGACCGTAGAAAAGTTTTCGAAACAATTTTTAATAATTATGAAAAGCATAAAAATACGTATGCACAAATCTACAATACTGTTTTGCAACGTGATATTGCATTAATGAAAAGCCGTGATTATGATTCATCACTGGCGTCATATTTGTTTAACAACAGTATTCCTACTGATGTCTATCATAATCTAATTGAAGTCGCAAAAAAAAGTACGGATTTAATCAAACGGTATTACGCGATTCGAAAAGATGTCTTAGGATTAGAGACACATCATACTTATGATCGTTTTATGCCTCTTGCTGAAAGCAATAGCAAATATACATTTGAAGAAGCGAAAGACCTCTTCTTTGATTCAATTAAACATCTTGATGACGACTTTGTTTCAAAAGCCAATAGTGCATTAGAAGATGGCTATGTTGATGTCTATGAACAAACTGGTAAAGAAACAGGAGCATATTCGTGGGGTGCACTTGATCAACATCCATATATTTTATTAAACTATGATGATACTTTAAACAGC
>JAIPGE010000085.1 GCA_021736285.1 Candidatus Izemoplasma sp. | reverse complement strand
AGTAAGATTACTTGGAACTTACTTGGAGAAAGAGAATAGGAGGTGCGCATATGGCAAAATTTAGTGGAATGAAAATTAATCCAAAACGATTTCATCGAAGTCAATTAAAATTTTATCTTATCTTAATACCACTGACATTTTTTGTGGCTTTACCAATTATGTTTATTATCAGTCATGCCTTTAAACCAGCCAACGAACTGTTTGCGTATCCACCACGATTCTTGGTCCGAGTACCAACATTAAATAATTTTAAAGATTTGGTGAGTTTAGCAGCTGATAGTGGGATTCCCTTTAGCCGGTATTTATTTAATAGTATTATCGTAACGGGCTTAGGTGTTTTCCTTAGTGTTATCACAACCGCATTAGCCGCTTATGCGCTCAGTAAATTAAAATTTAGAGGTAAAAAACTGTTATTTGAAATTAATACACTCGCATTGATGTTTGTTCCAATTGCGGTGACGATACCACGTTATCTAACCGTTACTGAACTGGGCTTAATTGATACCTATTGGGTGTTGATTTTACCACTCATTGCGCTGCCGGTCGGGCTTTTCTTGGTCAAACAATTTATTGATCAAACACCGAATGAATTGATTGAATCAGCGAAAATAGATGGGGCTAGTGAATTAGAGGTTTTCTTAAAAATTATTGTGCCAATTATTGCACCTGCCCTCGCAACTGTTGCGATATTATCGTTCCAATTAATATGGAATGATGTCGTCGGACCAAACTTATTTATTAATGATGAAAGCATGAAAACATTAAGCTTTTATTTCTCTACCTTGGCAGCCCGTGTGGGAACTGTTACAGGTGGAAATATGGTCGCTGGTCAAGGGATTATGGCCGCTGCTTCACTGATCACGTTTGTACCGAATATTGTGATCTTTATCTTCTTACAAAATAAAGTTATGAATACAATGGCGCATTCGGGGATTAAATAATGAAGGCGTTAAAATATGGCTTACTAATACTGTTGGCATTGCTTTTCGTCGGTACACGAGTCAATGCCGAAAGTGGCGTCAGATATCGGACGTTTACGGTATCTAATGATGAGTTTGTACCTACACAAACAGCGTATGTAGCACTCTCTGAATTACAAGATATTTATGGTGTTGACTTAGACACACCTAATGATTTATTTATTGATGTTAATAACAACGTCTATATTGTAAGTCATGATGAAACAACTAAAACGGGTAAAATTATTAAATTTAATTTAAGTAATGAAACGGTTACAGTATTATCGGATGATTTTTTATTAAATCCAACAGGGATTTTTGTTAATTCAGAAGGACTTATATTTGTCGCAGATCCGATGGCTAAAAAGGCATATAAAATTGATCAAACGGGTACTATTTTAGAAGAGTATACTAAACCGATGTCACCGTTGTTTGGAAGTGATGATTTTTCGCCACGCAAAATCGTTAGTGACAAACGTGGTAATGTTTATGCCTTAAACAATGGAACAAGAGGATTGGTTCAGTTTTCAAACGCAGGTGTATTCTTAGGATACTTTGGGACAAATACGATTCAACCATCGTTCCGTACAATTTTACAGTATACCTTTTTTACCGAAGAACAACGGGCCAATTTATTTAGTATTGCCCCACCTGAAATTTCGAATGTCGCGATAGATCAACGCGGATTGATTCATACCGTTAGTTTAGGGGTTGAAGGATTTGGTGTAAAGCGGCTGAATATTAGTGGTGATAGTCTCTTACCCGAAATGATCCATGAACCTGATTTGGTTGATGTGTATGTTGGTCCAATTGGCAATATTTACACCATTTCACAATCAGGCTACATCACTGAATATGATATGGAAGGGAATTTACTCTTCACCTTTGGTGGACAAGATTCCAGTAATCAAATCAAAGGATTGTTTAATTTACCAAGTGCGATAGCGGTTGATGCTAAATACAACATCTATGTGCTTGATCGTGCCAATCAAGAATTACAGATTTATATTCCAACAGAGTTTGCTTCGCTTGTTCACACAGCATTAAATTTATATCAAGAAGGACAATATATTGATGCTGAAGAACCTTGGCGAGAAGTTTTAAAGATGAATGATTTGTTCGATCTAGCCCATCAAGGACTTGGTAATGCGTACTATAGTTTAGGGCGTTATGATGATGCGTTACATGAATATCGTGTTTCATATGATCGTGGGGGCTACAGTGATGCTTACTGGGAAGTGAGAAACGATTGGTTGTTAGAGAATGTAGGTTCACTTTTAGCTGTGATTTTTGGCCTCTTGTTCCTCTATGTACTTAATTTAATCTTTGGTTTTATGCATATTGTTACAGATCCGATTAAAACTGGTATTGAGAAAGCACGATCGAAATCAAAACTGATTGATGAATCGCTTTATTTATTTACTTATCTCAGGCATCCATCAGATGCGACTTATGAAATCAAACGTGAAGGTAGAATCAGTTACTTCTCAGCAACCGTTGTCTATGTGATTTTTTACTTACTCTATATTATTTACATTTATAATTTAAGTTTCTTATTTAATCATCGCGTGATTGCGGATATTAATGTTTTAGAAGAAACCTTAAAAATATTCTTACCATTTATCTTATGGGTCGGGGCCAACTATTTAGTCAGTAGTATCCGTGAAGGTGAAGGGCGGTTTAAAGATGTGTATATTACAACCATCTTTGCTTTAGCGCCTTATTTCATGATGTTACCAGTAATTACTCTTTTATCACAAGTCATGACCTATAATGAAGCATTCTTGATTGATATGTTACAAATAGTATCAATTGCGGTAACGTTACTCTATTTCTTCTTTATGGTTAAGGAGACCCATTTCTATAATGTCAAAGAAACACTGGTATCAATCTTTATCTCATTCTTCACCATGATTATGGTGTTGTTATCAACCTTTATCATATACATTTTAATTAACGAATTATTCACATTAATTATTGATATTGTCATGGAGGTGATTTATCGTGCGTAATATAGTGAAACACTTGATGCTTATAACACTTGTTTTTGGAGTTGTATTTATTACTGTTTCAGCTAGTGCTGAACCACACGATATCTCACAAATCTCTAACGAAAACTATCCGTTTATTGAAGACGCTAAATTTTCATCCAGTCGTTATACAACCATGGCTGATGATCGGTTAATCACCAATGAGATGATTATTCCTATTACTGACAGTGATGAATTGATTGAAGAAAACAGTCAATTTCGACTCTATTATGATGACACACGTATTTCATTTAAAGTCGAAAATAAAATGACCGGGTATGTATGGGCAACGCATATTGATGCCCCAGACCAAGGCAGTTTTGATGGGCTATTACAAAGTGGTATTGCGATTGAATATATTGATTTAAACCGCAATCGACAATTAAAAGCCAATGTTGGTATTACTGAGACTATTCATCAGGTTGAACGGACATCAATCGCTGGGGGCATTCGACTCAGTATTAACTTTGGTGGGTTTTGTTCAACACGTACGTGTGAACGGTTATATCCAGACTATTTAGAGGGCCAATATACGGAAGAAGAAATGGCAGAATTTGGACTTGATGCGATTAACGTTTCACTAGACTTAGAAGTTACATTAAGTGATACCGGCTTAAAAGCGCATGTCCCTTATGAAAGTATCGTTGAAGGCAATAAAGAGAATGTCATGTTATCGAGCATTATTCTATTTCCAAGTTTAGGCGCAACAAGAATGGATGACGTACCGGGCTATATGGTTATTCCCGATGGAGCAGGAACACTAATTCGTTATGAAGACAACGAAGGACAATTTTTATCGCCTTATGAAGAACGATTTTATGGTGAAAACTTAGGGATTGAACCACTCAAACAAAGTGTGAGTAATTATCCGCTGAGTATGCCGATTTTTGGGGCAGTTCATGGAGTTAATCAAAATGGGTTTGTCGGGATCATTGAATCAGGGGATGTTAACGCAAGACTCTTTGCTTATCCTAATGGTGCTTCTAATTTAGATTATAATTTAATTTTTACAAAGATTGATTATGCACAAGTTTATCTTCAAAGTTTTAACCGTGCTGGTACAGGTGGAGCAATGCGCGAAGTTAAAACAAGCGCAAGTGACATCACGATTGATTATCGATTTTTAGATCAAGAAGAGTCAACTTATGTCGGTATTGGTAAAACCTATCGTGATTATTTAGAAAGCAATGGTATTATCGAAAAATTAAACCGTGCCCAAACACAAATTGATTTACTTGTTGATTATCTAATGGCCGATAATGAAAATTCTTTCTTTGGTGACAGTCTTGTTCCAATGACGTCAACAGAAGAGGTTAGAAAGATGTATGATTATTTCATTACTGAAGGCATCAATCAACAACTTGTTGGATTGATGGGATGGAATAAAGGTGGGTATAGTGGCTACTTACCAAGTGATGTATCATTTGAAAATGCACTGGGTAGTGACCGTGATTTCAGAGAGTTAATTGACTATGTCAATGAAAACAATCAGGTACTCTTAATGAATGATTATGTGTTTGCGACAGAAGACACAAAAGCTATTTCATTCCGTCGTCATGTCGCAGAAGGTGTCAATCAGTTTAAACTAGAAGACATGTGTCATAATTGTGTTCACAACAGTGAATATGTGCTTTATCCTGAAATATCGAACCGTCTCGCAATGAATGATTATGAGGATTATGTTGATTTGAATGTCAACGTTACGTTTCGTCATATTGCGAACACATTGTTAAGCTATGACAAAGGTGGATTATACTTACGCGAGGATGCCTTGGCATTGTATCTAGAAATTTTAGAGACCTACCAAGACATAGGATATTATCACTATCCACAAGCGTATGCTTATCAGTATACAAATGGCTTTTTCGATGTACCATTATACAATTCACAATTAAAATACTTTGATGATTTGGTCCCACTGTTACAAATTGTATTAAAAGGGTATATTCCAATGTATAGTCCTTACTTAGATTACAATTCATTGGGACAAGAACAAATCTTAGCCTTGATTGATTTTGGTGTGTATCCTGCATACATATTAACAGAAGAACCATCGAGTCTGTTAAAAGATACTGACGTGAGTCGTTTCTTTACAACCGAATTCAATTTATGGCAAGAAACTGTAGTTGCGACATATCATCAAATAGATGATGCATTGAGTCAGGTCATTAACGCATCGATTGTTGGACGTGATGTCTTAGCCTTAGGCGTTGTCAAAGTAACTTATGATAATGGTGTTGTCATCTATATCAATTATACCAGTGATGTGTTTTCAAATAGTGAAGTGACCATTCCTGAAACAGATTATCTTGTCATGGGTGGTGATGCATCATGAAACGATTAAAGGTGAAATTACAACAGTTGTTGACAACAATGAAAACAACCATTCGTCACATACCAGAAAACCATCCCAAAGTATGGCACGTTGTTCTAAGTATTAAAAAAGGATTTGATGTTGTTGTTGCGGGATTAAAAAAAGTGATCTATGCATTAACCCACAATGTCGTATTAAATACAACGACACACCATGTGATCATATTAAAAATTATCAAATTTAAAATCACCAATAAACGTCGGGAAGCAGTACTCGGTATATCCTTTATTTTAATTTGGATTATTGGATATTCGATTTTCACTATATATCCTGTGTTTAACTCACTTTATTTAAGTTTCCATAAAGTGAAATTAGCTTCTGATGGTATTAAACTAGACCCTGTCGGTATAGATAACTTTAAAGCAGCGTTCATTTCTGATCCATACTTTGTTGAAATTATTGTTGAGTACGCTTTAAAGATGTTATTAAATGTGCCTGTAGTTATTGTGTTTGCGCTTATTATTGCAATGTTGATAAATCAAGATATTAAAGGTAAAGGAATTTGGCGAACCATTTTCTTCTTACCGGTTATTATTTCAACAGGACCAGTTATTTCCGAATTAATGAACCAAGGTGCAACAACATTACCTTCGATTGAAAACTATGATTTTTTGACCTTGATTCTAAACAATATTGGCGAATTTATTGCTAGTCCAATTCAATCTTTGTTTGATACGATTTTACTTGTTTTATGGTTTGCCGGAATACAAATTTTGATCTTACTGGCTGGACTTCAAAAGATTGACCGTTCAATTTATGAAGCATCAATGATTGACGGTGCAAGTCCTTGGGAAAGCTTTTGGAAAATAACATTGCCATCAATTATGCCATTGATTAGTGTGACAATCGTCTATACAGTCGTCAGCATGAGTGTCTTTTCATTGAATGAAGTCATTGTATATATCCGTGATAAGATGTTTTTGCCTTCAACTGAGGGAACTCTTACCACAGGCTA
>JAIPGE010000084.1 GCA_021736285.1 Candidatus Izemoplasma sp. | reverse complement strand
CCAAATAAAAATGAAATATATTTATTTTCACTAAAAGATGAGTATAAAGGCAGTATCGATGGTGAGGTTATATATTATTTAAACATTCCTGAATATTCAATTGAGTTAAAAGATTATAATTTAAGTTTAGGTGTATTTAATCAAAAAGATAGAAAAGTTAAGGATGTAATATTAAATCATACGGGAACTGAAATCGTTAAGGATGATATTATAGGACCTACAAACAGTGATATTACATCACTTATGGTTATTGACGATGGTGGTGGTGGCGGTGGAACCGCTGGAACTGATTTTGATTCTGCTATTACATTATATGATAATACTACATCGGTAGCTTATATAGGGGCAACTGAATATAAATATTATACCTATACAGCTTCAGATGCTTACAATACAATTATTGAAACAGTTTATTATACCTCTGATTTAGATACTTTTGGATACTTATATGATTCAGACCGTAGTTATCTAGAGTATGATAACAATGACGGAGAAGGATTGAACTTTAGGTTAGAAAAATGGAATAATGGAGCAGCAACCTATTATGTAAAAATGAGATCTACTTATTCTGAATCTGGTTACTATAAAATTAAAGCAAGAAAAGATCCCGATTGTAGTTGTAGAAATAATACTTATTTACTTCAAGAAGGGTATGATTCTGTATATGGTGATCAAACTGAAATGTCCTATAAGTTTAAATTTAGTGCTTCAAAGTACAAAGATGCATTTAATGATGCAGTTGCAACATGGAATGATTTAGGAGAGATTAATATTTATGAAACTACATCAACTTTTAAAGATGTTAGTGTTGAACTTGCCGATGATTCAAGTGCAGACTGGGCAGCTAGATATAGTAATAACTGGATATTCCAAGATAAAATCAGGTTTAATACTCATTATATGGATACATATAGTGATGATGCTGTTGAAAGCACAGCTCTTCATGAAATTGGACATGCACTTGGAATTGATCATATGCATATAGATGCTGAAAATTCACATGGAACTTTAACATTAGGGGAATATACTACAAATGTTATGTCATATGATGCCCCATATAATCTCATTGTTCTTGGGCCATGTGAAAGAAATGTTTATTATAAGTTGTGGAGGTAAGTATGAAATTTTCAATTAAAATCATTTTAGTGTTTATTTTAGCAACAAGTATGGGTATACTAAATATAAGTGATACAAAAGTGAACTCTCTAGAATGGTCTAATAATTATAGTATGCGTACTTCAACATATGAGATTGATGATAGTGGTAGATTTAATAACCCAAAAGATGTTTATGATTTTAGTACTATCACAGGTAAATCAGTATCAGAATGGATGACTTTAGGGTATACCACAGTTTCTATTAAACTTCATTTTGAAATGAGAGAAATCAATGCTGGGTATCAATATGTTTTTGTTTATAGAAACTCATTTGATACTAGTGATGATAATTATCTTTTTGAAACTGAAACAATTGAATATGGCGGTGGTGGTCTTGCAGATAAGGATTGGGGATCCTATCTTTTTGAACTTGATAATATAAGCCTTTCTGATTTGGATGAGAATGGATTCACTATAAGATATGGTGCATCTGGTTTTGGTAATGATGATTGGGAGAATAAAGATATGACAGTTTCAATTGTATTAACATAAAAACTTTAAAGGAGAAAAAATAGTGGACCTATTAGATAAGAGAAAAGTTTTAATTATCAACATAATATTGCCTGTTATATACTATATACTTTTAATTATAATGGCATTGTTAAAAGAGTATAGTTATTTTGATGAAATAATGTCTTTTACAGTTCCTTTCTTAATTGGATACTTAGTAACAATAATTTTAACTGTATATGATTTAAAGAATAAAAAACTAGCTGAAAATAATATCAAGTTCTTAATTTTATATCATTTACCTACACTTGTTGTTTTCATAGTGATGCTAATTGCAATCTTAACAGTAAATATTAATTATTGAGTTCCTATAGATTTCCTTTCTCAATAATGTTCTTCTAAGTCTTTTAAATATGTAGACTGCAGAAAAAGGAATCGAAGATCAACAAAAAATAATCTCCATAGTGTCGTACCCTAAAGATGTTATAAAACCACAACATAGATAACATCCAAACAACAAACAAACAACCAAACCAATAAAAACAATGTAAGCGTCAACTGATGGATGTATTGAAATGAGTCATGTTCCCTTGATAAAATAGTATCAAGAAAGAAGGTGATTTTTTAAATGAATCTAAAAGAAAACAGAAAACGATGGAGAAAAATAATAACCGATCAATCAACGTCAGATAAAACGATTGTCCAGTATTGTAAGGATAATGAACTGGCAGTTCATCAGTTTCATTACTATAAAAAGAAGTTTAAAGAAGAACACGATGGAAAGAATATCTCCAACTTTGTTGAAGTAATACAACCTGAAGTAATTGTTGATGATCAAATATCCATGACATTAAATGAGATTGACGTAACGATGAATCACTCGAATTTAATCAAGCTGCTTCAAACGGTGAAATCACTTGATTAACTTAGATACGATTGATAAAGTCTATCTTCATGTCCCACCAGCGGATATGCGAAAAGCCGTGAATAAATTATCGATAATCATTGAAACGGATATGGGATTAGAGATTACCGATAATACCTTGTATGTGTTTTGTAATAAAAAGAAAAACATGATAAAGATTCTTCATTACGACAATGGGTTTTGGCTCTATTACCGTAAACTAGAAACCGGTAAGTTTAAATGGCCTGATATATCTGGTGAAGTAACGGTCACATTTGATGAGTTGAAATGGTTTATCAACGGACATGAGTTACGACTGGTTGAACGCAAGTATGAACCTATAAAAAAGGGTATATTTTATTGAAATAAAACGGTTAAAAAGCTTGTTATTTAGCCGTTTTTTTGGTATAATATAAGTAGTAAAAATTAAAGAAAAGAGGTGCTTTTTTTGACGAAAAACGAACGTGAATTGCTAGAAAAAAACAAACAGTTAGAAGCACAAAAAGCACAACTTTTACATACGATTAATAATCTCAAAAAGGAGAAGGAAGCACTTCAATTTACACTAAGTAAACTGAACCGTAATCTCTTTGGTAAAAAGAGTGAAAAGTCTGATACCGGTCAAGAACGTAACTTGTTCAATATGAATGAGGCCGAACAAAATCAGAATCTTAATTTAGAAGAACCATCGATTGAAAAAGTCATTCGACCGAAAAAGAAAAAATCGCGTAAAGACAATATGAAACAGCTTGAAACCAAAGAGATTGTCTATGATGTTGAAGATAAGTGCTGCGAGAAATGTGATACACCACTCGCTCCTGTGGGGAGTAAAACACGTGAAACGATCGAAGTCATCAAGAAAGTCGTGAAGAACTTAGAAACATCACTGACCTATAAATGTCCTGCGTGTAATACCTTCTATAATGGTGAAATGCCGAAACTACCAATTGAAAAAAGTATCGCAACTCCTTCATTATTATCACAAGTTATCGTTGATAAGATGGCGAATGGAATCCCTTTATATCGTCAAAGTGAAGACTATAAACGAATTGGGGCGAAACTATCCAGGCAAGTCCTATCTAACTGGATGATCAAATCCAGTGATCTTCTAGACATCATCTATCATAAAATGAAAGATGATGCTACAAATAGTGATATTCTTCATGCGGATGAAACCGTTCTTCAGGTCTTAAAAGAATCCGGTAAACCGGCATCTTCAAAATCCTACATGTGGCTCTTTGAAAGTTCCGTTCATGATCGTGATATTGTCCTGTATCATTACGATCAATCAAGAAGTGGTAAGGTCGCAAAAGAATTCCTAAAAGGCTTTAAAGGGTATTTACACGTCGATGGGTATCAAGGATACAATCAAGTAGGTGATGTAACACTCGTAAACTGTTTCGCACATCTAAGACGAAAGTTCTACGATATTGTATCTTCACTATCCGAAGATCAAAAGAAATCAAGCCACAGTGTGATCGCCTTACAAAAGATTTCTAAAATCTACGACCTCGATAAACAGTGTAAGAAACTTTCACTTGATAAACGACTTGATTTCAAACAAAACCAAATCAAGCCACTCTTCGTTGAATTTAAGAATTGGTTGAACACAGAAAGTTTAACTGCTCAAGGAAATTATGGCAAAGCGATTGGTTACGCACTCAAACACATTGATTCTGTAATGACCTATCTTGAAGATGCACGGTTAGAGATTGACAATAATCGCGCAGAACGTGCCATCAAACCATTTGTCATTGGGCGTAAGAACTGGCTGTTTAGTAACACATCTAACGGTGCGTATTCTTCATCCATTCTCTATTCTATCGTTCAAACAGCTATATTAAATGAGATTAATCCCTATAAGTACATTGCCCATGTACTTCATGTTTTGGCAAACTCTAAAGTCAATGAACTGGATTTAGATAAATTAACACCATACAACGAAAATATAAAACTTAAATTCTCGATGAACAATCCCCAGTGATTTCACTAGGGGATTTTTTTATTGGCTAGACGTCCATCAGTTGACGCTTACAAAACAATAAGGCAAAGAGCTCTGCTCTTTGCCTTATGTTTTGTCCAGGCCGAATGCCTGAAGCGACATTTTGGATTCATGATCATCATCTAGACTGCATATCCATCGATTATTACAAAACCGTAGTGATAAAGATACTTGCAACCTTAGAGTAAGTATTAGTTACTAAATTACTAGTTGATTAGTTAAAAGATTTTATTGTCCACCATATGTACCACCATTTGTGCGAAAACGAAAATCACCTGTACCACTATCTGTTCTATTATTAAATGACAAAATAAAAGAATCCCTGGGGGATCCTTCTAAGCAAAATATTTGAAAGGAGAAAGAGCAGACGCTTTGGGCTTCTTTTCTAATACAATATTTCATTAAGATTAAGATAAGATTTTTTTCAGTGACTTAAAATCACTTTTTGTGATTAATCTTTTCTGTATAATGTTCTTTTAAGCTTCTACACATAAAATCAAGAGATAGCAATCATCAAATAATCATACGCCACAAGATAAGTATTGTAACCCCATTTTTTGTATGTGTGCCGGGCAATGGTACTATTCTTACTGGTGAAAGGCCAGTCGAGGGTATCTACCACCAACCGTAGAGAAGTGCAAGGTGTCTACTGTGAAGTAGTTGCCTCTTTTTTTGCTTTTGGATAAAACTTAACACATTTTAGTAAATGAGAACTAATTCACTTGTTATTATTATTAATTTTATAAGCAATTTCATTATGTCTTAAAAAACTGGGAATGAAAGGTGGTTGATAGCGAAATAATAAACGACTGGATTGTATTTCATAGTTATGCAGCGTGATATATTCTTTAAGTATATGATCATATTTTTGATAGTTTTCTTCAGTCCATTTCCCACGAAATCGTATTACCGCATAAAGCGCTTCTTTCATATCTTCAACAACCACATCATTATTCGTTGGCTTTGGGACAGTAGATTTATCGTATTTCCTAGGGACATAAAAGCCAGTAATAAGCTTGTCTTCTTCTTGATAAGTGACGACTGGTGTTGTCATACTTATTTTTTCTTTTTTGTCATTGTTTTTAGAGATATAATCAAAAACATTACTAAAACCTGAATCTTGATGTTTGTTCGGTTTTGTTTTTGTACTTGCAAGTAAAAAGTCATTGTATTTTCGAATTTCGATTTTACCTTCTTTTTTAAGTCTTTGATATGGTAGTGTTTCAAATAATCCCATCTTTATCACCTATCATTAGTATAACACAAACTTTAATTAGATAAAGTAAGTTTAATGATAATTATTCTTATTAATGATATACTGGTTATATAAATAAATATAGGAGGAATAGTATGCAAGTAGGTGTGATCGGATTAGGAAAGATGGGTATGAATTTATCACTGAATATGATAGATCATGAAATTGAAGTATATGGATATGATAAATTCATAACGACGGATGTAAAAAAACAAAATCATACAATTATAATTAAAGATAACCTAAAAGATCTTATAGAAACGCTTAAACAACCTCGTATTCTATGGCTGATGGTACCCTCAGGTACGATCACTAAAAGTGTGATAGAAGATCTAATCCCACTATTAGATGAAGGGGATATTGTTATTGATGGAGGGAATTCACGTTATACAGATACATTAATACACTATGAATTACTTCAAAAAAACAATATCCATTTACTCGACTGTGGGACAAGTGGAGGAGTTGTTGGCGCACGTCATGGTGCAAGTTTTATGATTGGTGGCGACAAAGAAATCTTTGATGTTGTTGAATCATTGTTTAGCGCATTGGCAGTTCAAGATGGATATGCCTA
>JAIPGE010000083.1 GCA_021736285.1 Candidatus Izemoplasma sp. | reverse complement strand
TGACCGTCTAACACCGGTGATCCGTGATGCACTACGTTGAATTTCAGCACTGCGCATATGAATATTTTTAGATTCTAAGTATCCTTTTACATATCCATAGGCAGTTTTCTCAGCAACTGTGGATATAGTTCCAGCCCTGAAAGCACGATCATTACCAAAAATACTTCTGATATACTCATGCACCATAGGCTGATACTCACCACTAAAGTTTAAGTCAATATCAGGTACTTTATCGCCTTTAAATCCTAAGAATGTTTCAAATGGAATTGAGTGGCCATCCTTATGTAATGTTGCCCCACAAACAGGACAATTTTCTTCTGGCAAATCAAAGCCTGTATCATGTCGATCTAAAATGGCTTGAAGCGATTCTTCTTCTTGGCTTAAGCCATAAGTTAATTTTTGTTCTTTGGTCATTTTAAACGATGAAAAGTGACATTTTGGACAGACATAATGGGGTGGTAATGGATTGACTTCTGTAATGTCCATCAATGTTGCGACAAGTGAACTTCCCACCGATCCCCGGCTACCGACCAAATACCCTTCATCAAGTGATTTTTTAACGAGTAAATGAGATATAAAATAAACCGTTGAAAATTTATTTTCAGTAATACTTTTAATTTCTTTATCAATACGATCTTGAACGAGTTGTGGAACATCTTTACCAAAAATTTCACGGGCATTATCACGAACCATTTTAATTAGTTTATTTTCAATTGAAGGAATCCCTTCTAATGCCAGAAAATCATCATTTGGCGCATACAATTCTTTTTGAAAAGCTTTCACAAATTCAATGTCGTCAACAACTTTTTGCGGATTTAAAACAACAATTTCATCAGTTGTTTTATCATCTAAAAAGGGAAAGACCTCTAACATCTCATCGGTTGTTCTAAAGTATTGACTAGGAATATTTTTAAAGTTTGCAAGGGGGTGTAATCCACCACCAACAACAGGCGTTTGAACGTAGATATCACGATATTTTTTTTCACTTTTTAAGACATGATGGACATCCCCTGAGGCAACGACAGGAATGTTTAATTTTTGTCCAACCTTAATGATATTTTCAATCGCTGTTTGGATAACAGTTTTAACATTGTCCATCCGTTCTTCAAGATATAGATAATCTTCAAACGGTTGTACTTCTAAGAAATCATAATATGCCGCAGCTTCTTCAAGATCACTGTATGGTTTATTTTTTGCAATTTCAAATAGATGGCTATTCATACACCCACTACCTACTAATAACCCGTCACGATGTTGTTCTAAAACACGTTTTAATAGTCTAGGCTCTTTATGAAAGTATTTTGTATTGGCTAAACTGACCAGTATATACAGATTTTTTAAGCCTGTTTGGTTTTTGACAAGTATATTAATATGTTTTGGAATGGCGTGTTTATACCCGTCACTACCATCGCTTAGCATATTCATTTGATTGACATTTAAAATACCTACTTCACGCATGTGCTTTAACATATGTAAAAAGATTTCGGCTGTTGCTTTGGTGTCATAAATAGCGCGGTGATGTTGTTCTAGATGAACTTTAAAATAACGGCTAACGGCTTTTAAATTAAAGCGCTTCAAGTCATCACCAAAAGCATTTCTTGCGATTTGTAATGTATCGACAGTTGGTAATACGCCATCATACAAGTCGTGGTCTTTTAATGATTGATAAATGAAACCCATATCAAAGTGCGCATTATGCGCAACCATAACTGTTCCTTTAAAGAATGCTTTGAATTGTTTGATCACAACATCTATGGTTGGTGCTAAAGCAACATCCTTATTTTGAATTGATGTCAGTTTTGTTGTTAGCATAGAAAGCGGTTGTTCTGGGTTAACAAACATTGAAAACTCATCAACGATTTGATTGTTTTTTAATTTTACAGCGGCAATTTCTATAATTTTATCATGAAGCACACTTAATCCTGTGGTCTCAATATCAAAGACAGTATATACCGTCTCAGTTAAAGGAAGATCAATCGGATGTTGAATAACATCTAATGTTGCTTCAACGACAAACGAAAATTCACATCCATAAATCGGCTTTATTTTTTTATCTTTTGTGGCATTATATAATTCTGGGAATCCTTGGACAGTGCCATGATCTGTCAGTGCAATAGCGTTATGCCCCCACTTTTTGGCCGTTTTAACATAATCACTAACAGAACTGATACCATCAAGTGTTGACATTTTTGAATGAAGATGTAGTTCAACACGTTTTAATGATGCCTTGTCCTGACGCGGATCACGGACAACTGAATGATTACTGCGTTCAACAGTGATGGCTGTAACAGTCACTTCTTTTGAATAGTCATCAAATGATGCGATGCCATTAATTTTTGCCAACATACCAACTTTGGTTTGTTGCATAAATTTCAATTCATCAGGATTTTTAACGAATTTTTTGACGTAAATTGAGTCACTATCATTTGAAATAATCCATGTAAACAAATGACTTTTTTTGCGGGTTACAAAGTGTTCAATATGTGTGATTTCTCCCTCAAAAGCGACTTTAGTATTATTGTGCATACTCTTATATTCAATCAGGGATTGTTCAGTAATCGGGATATCTTCAATTTGATGGGTAATCTTTCGTACTTTTGCATCATTATATGATATAAAACGCATTGGGGCTTCTTGTTCAATTGTTTCTTCACTTTTAATCGAAAAATCAGATGCCTCTTTGCTAATCCGATCTTTAATCATTGGTGATTTATCACAAATTCGAGATGCCAAAATAATATCAAACCCATACCGTTTTAGTTCTTTTTTTATGATATAAAGCATGTTTGTTACAAACGTTCCATCTTTAGGACAAACAACATTAATCTTATTGTCTTCTTGCTCTATTTCAAAATCTAAAATAGCATTAAAACGTGGCCGTTGTTTAGCTAATTTACGTAAGACATAATCATAATATGCTTCAATGTGGTCGTGATTAATCGTATCATATTCTAAAAAGAGTTGTGTTTTATCACAGTGTGCGAGAGCGTTTGGCAATTCATTAAATTTTGCTTCGAATTGTTCTAAATTTTCAATCGTAAGTGGTGCATTAAACCGCACACGAAAAGACCAACAATTGTTTGACTCATTGATGGTCACATCTTCTAACGATCCCTTGTATATTTTATCTTTGTCTGCTAGGTCTAGTTGCTTTAAAAGCACGCTAAATTCATTGTTCATTTTTTACCACCTGTATTGTGCTAATTCATTATACCATTTTTTGGTTTTAAAATATATAATCCTCAAAAAAAAGTAGAAAAATTTCTACTTTTATTGTTCAAACTCAATGTCGATTTTTTCTGCTAAAATTTCTTCTAAAGCAATACCAACAGGTTTTGTACATTTGTGTTCTATTGTGACGTCATCAAATTCCTTAATCTTTTTGGCACGTTTTGCTGACGCATATGCTAATTTGTACTTTGAATCAATATGTGTTAGTAAATCATCAATTGATGGGTAACGTAATCCATCTTTGTTTTCTTCCATAACTATTCAACCTCCAACATTTCTCTATATTTATAAATCGCACGCTCAGTTTTTGCATGCTCAGCTCGAATGATAGCAATAATCCGATCCGCGGCATTCATCACTTCATCATTAACAACAATATAATCATATTTATGGGCCAGTGGAAACTCACGTTCTGCTTTTCGCATTCGGCTATCAATACTCTCTGGATCTTCTGTACCACGTCTTAAGAGGCGTCTAAATAAAGCTTCTTTATTTGGTGGTGCGATAAAGATAAAGACAGCATCTTTGACTTTTTCTCGAACTTGAAGTGCGCCTTGCACCTCGATTTCCAAAACAACTTCCTTACCTTGAATGAGTTGTTCATCAATTTTGTCCTTTGGTGTACCATAGTAATTCCCAACAAACTCAGCATATTCTAAAAATTGGTCATTCTTAATGCGCTCTAAAAATTCTTCTTTCGAGACAAAATAATAATCTTCGCCATCGACTTCCCCTTCACGTGGTGGACGAGTTGTCATTGATATAGAATAGACCAAATCATGGCCTTCCATTTCAAATAATGCTTCCCGAACCGTTCCTTTACCGACCCCTGAGGGACCGCTAATAACAACTAATAAACCGCGTTGGTTGAGTTTCACAACGTGTCCCTCCTTTAAGACAACCTAATTTATTATATATAATAACACTAAATGCTTAAAAATGTAAGGTTTATGTCACTTTTTTTTATTATTTATTCGTGGTGTGTTATAATACCTATGGTGATTTATATGAGTTTCGATGGAAATGTTGTTCATTCCTTAGTTAAGGAATTTAAACAAACAATTGAAGACGGGCGAATCAACAAAATTTATCAACTGACGGATACTGATTTATTATTGTTCGTGCATACCCATAGCGGTAAGCAAAAACTGTATATTAGTGCTTCGCCAAGTTATGCTCGGATTCATCTAACACAGTATACTTATGACAAACCGTCTCATCCTGGTACATTTGGGATGTTTTTACGCAAGCATTTTGATGGTGGTGTCATTTCAAATATTGCCCAAATAAACAATGATCGTGTGATTATTTTTGATATCCATAAACGCAATGAAATGGGTGACTTAGAAACCAAGAAATTAATTGTTGAAGCAATGGGCAGACACAGCAACATAATCGTTTCTAAAGCAGATTATACAATCCTTGATGCGATTAAACACAGCATGCCGTTTGATGGCAATGATCGCACAATATTTAGTGGTGCAACATACCAAATCCCCGCCACAAAACAAACAAATCCACATCAAACAACAGGCGATTTTTTTAATGACCCTGACAATTTAAACCAAAAGAAAATTCGCCAACACTTTATGGGGTTTTCACCCCTTGGTGCCAAAGAATTATTACATCGCTATACGCATAGTGACAAATCAATTTTCGATGTCTTTACAAACTTTATTACTTCTATAAACCCTGAAATTGTAAAGACTGACAATAAAGACTATTTTTATTTTACCCCTTTGCATCATCTAGAAGGTACCCACATCACCAAAGAATCAATGAATGCATGCATTGATGACTACTATCACAATCGCGATCGACATGATAAAATTCGCCAACAGGCCAAACATATTTTAACTTTGATTCATCGCAAACAAAAACAACTAAATCATAAAATCGAAAAACTTCACCAACAATTAACAAAAACAAAAGATCGAGATGAGTACCGGATTAAAGGAGAACTGATTCAATCGTATCTAAATAAGATTGATAAAGGCGACAACAAGATTACTGTTGATAATTACTACACCAACGAATCAATAACGATTCAACTTGATAATCGGTTAACCCCTATAGAAAACAGCAAAAAATACTTTAAAAAATATAAGAAAATGAAAAAAAGTATACCTTATATTAAAAACCAAATCACTGAGGCAAACAATGAATTGATTTATTTCAATGAACTGGACTATCAACTTGAAAATGCATCGATTAAAGATATTGAAGAAATTAAAGAAGAACTGATTGAACAAAAATATATGAAACGACGTCATGCAACGAATAAAAAACGCCAAAAGCCTCAATATGACACGTATATTGATGACGATGGTATTGAAATATTGGTTGGTAAAAACAACAAACAAAACGCCTATATTACACACAAAGTTGCGCATTATAAAGATATTTGGTTCCATGTTCAAAATGCACCCGGAAGTCATGTTGTTGTTCGGAAATCATTTCCATTATCAGAAACAACAATTCGGACTGCTGCACAACTTGCAAGTTACTTTTCAAAAATGAAACAATCATCTAGTGTCCCTGTTGATTATGCCATGGTAAGACATATCAAAAAAGTCCCTGGACAACTCAATAGTTTTGTAACCTATTCCAATCAAAAAACAATCTATATTGATCCTGATGAAACTTTCATTCAGAAATTAACAAAAAAATAGATCACTTTTTGCAAGTGATCTATTTTTTTTAAGCTTTATCTTTAACTTCTTTTCTTACAAGTTCAATAAATTTTTCGACAGTAACGGTGGTTTGTTTTTTCTCTCCATATTTACGATATGTCACTTGATTGTCATTAACCTCATTGTCTCCAACAACTAGCTGATATGGAATTTTATTGGTTTGAGCATCTCGAATTTTATACCCTAATTTTTCATCTCTTAAATCGAGTTCACTACGTAAGTCTTCATCGATAAATAAATCGTTGAGTTTTTTTGCATAATCCGAATGAAATTCGTTATTAACAGGTATTAGTTTTATTTGTATAGGCGCAAGCCATGTTGGAAAGGCACCTTTATATTGTTCTAATAAAATACTCATAAGTCGTTCCCAAGTAGAAATTAAACCACGGTGAATAACAACAGGACGGTGTTTGTCACCATCACTACCGATATATGTTAAATCAAA
>JAIPGE010000082.1 GCA_021736285.1 Candidatus Izemoplasma sp. | reverse complement strand
CATTGTAATACCTTCTGGAACATCAATGTCTGATACATGAACACTTTCATTTTCTTCTAAACCTGAAAGGTCAACATCAATTTTTGAAACTCCTTTACCAACTTAATACTCAACTTCTACTTCATCTAAGTTAATCGTTAATACCAATCCGACTTTTGCTCTATCGTCACGTCCGATTAAGTTTAATGGTACATAAGAAGTAATTGTATCACTACTAGATACTTTTTGTAGATCAAAGTGGATAATTTCGTTTGTATTCATATAATCTGTTTGAATATCTTTAATGTAAACAATATGTTCATCACCATCTAATGCAATGTTAAAGGTCATATTACGACCATATTGATTAAATGTTTTTTTGACTTCTTGATATTCTGCCTGTACTGAAACGCTGTCAATCCCTTTTCCATAAATAACACCTGGAACAGATTTTTGTTCGCGAACCTTTTTACCCGATTCAACACGTTTTTTTATATTCATATTTTCACTCCTGTTTCTCTTCTTTTATTCGAGACTGTTATATATTATAACACAAATGAATTTGAAATCATAGTTGTAATTGAAAACTCCAAAAATTCATTTTTATCTCGTGTTTTTCTAAACATCACAATAATACTATCACAATTCATCTAAATGTCAAGTGTTTCGGGTCGGCAACTATACTTTATAACGGTTTTTATCAATAATATATTCTTTTATTAAACCAACATCTTTTTTTTCACAATCTGTAGAAATATGGACCGCTTTACTAATAAAGCCAAGTTCTTTCAAAAAAGATTCAATAATTGATAAACGATACGGGATTTGAACTGAGACTTCTTCAGCTTTTTCATCGCCAAATAAATAATCCAAGGTTGCAATAAGACTTTTGATGATGTTTGATTTGTCACAAACGATAATGTTTTTCACTTGATACCTTCTCAGAATATTCTCTGATACTGAAATGTATCCAACGTTTGTTTTTGATTCATTCAAGATGATAAATGATTCTAATTCTTCTGTGTTATATATCTGCGCTTGATTCAACATAAAACCATTCAAAGAAGCATCGCTTTTACAGTATTCAATAAAAGAGCGATCTATTTTATGTACTTTCTTAAGCGCAAATACGCCTAGCTGTGTTTTCATTCTTACTCCTTTTGTTCGTAGTTTGCCTAATAGATATATGACTTTTGTCATATATCATTATATCATACATTTGATCATTTCAAAAAAAAAGTTAGATATATGATTATCTAACTTTATCCATAAAACTTTTTAATTCCTCAGTTTTGGGTTTTTGTAAAATTGACGGTTTTCCTTGTTCGACAATTTTTCCTTGATCCATAAATATAACATAATCAGCAAAATCTTGAACAAAACTCATCACATGGGTAACAAAGACGAATTGCTTTCCAAGTTCACGTAATTCCTCGACAGCATTTAACACTTCATCTGTGAGGATTGGATCCAAACTACTTGTTGGTTCATCTAGAAAAATAATCTCGGGGTTAATGCTTAATGCACGTGCAATTGATGCCCGTTGGGCTTGTCCTCCTGATACATTTCTAGGAAGTTTATCCTTTTGGTCAGATAAGTGTAGTAAATTGAGATATTTATCAGCCGTATCACTAGCTATTTTAGAGCTTAAATGACGTGTCTTTTCAAGTACCAAAGTGATATTTTTTTTAAGCGTTAAATGGGGAAACAAATTATGATTTTGAAAAACAAATCCAACGTGTTTGCGGTATAAAGGATCTTGTACATCGATACCATCGACTTCAATGTCACCACTTGTTGGTTTTTCGAGCCCGGCCATCATCCGTATCAATGTTGATTTTCCACTACCACTAACACCAATAATCGCAATTGAAGTGTGCTTGTCAAAGGTAATATTGACATCATCTAATACTTCGACATCAGACGTATGACTAACATGCCTAATATCTATTTTCATAATGCCCACTTCCTTTCGATGACTTTAGTAACTTGTGAGAGTGGTATGGTTATGATTAAGTACAATCCCCACATCAGAACATAACCTTCAATAAAGGCAAATGTTTTAGATTGTACAACACGAATGGCAAAGAATAATTCATTGTAACTTAAAACATATAATAATGCACTACCTTTAATGATCATCGAAAAATTGTTCATCATTGGTGGCATTAAAATGCGAACGACTTGGGGGATAATAATATAACGATATTTTTGATAGGATGTAAACCCAAATAAATCCATGGCCATATATTGTTCATCGCTAATACTTGAAATCGCAGATTTATATACATTTTTCATGTAGGGTGTCATATAAAAAGTTAAAGCGAGACTCCCCATTAATACCCGTTTATAGGTATTAAATGCTGGTCCGATTAAAAAAGTCATGACAACCATAAACACAATCAATGGTGTCCCGTATATGATTTCTGTTAAAACATCAATTAGAGCATTAAAGTATTTAAACTTAGAAATACTCAATAGATAAAAAATAAATCCTAATATCAAACTTCCGAAAAGTGTTATTAGTGACATCAAGATTGTGTTACCCATTCCTGTTAATATCATATCCGTATAGATGTAAAAAGAGGCAAACGAAAAATCATCTGTTTGCCTTACTACAACGAATACCATAAATGCAATAACAGTTAATATCGCAAGAACATAAGATGTGAATTTATTCATTAATATAAAATTCTAATCCGTAACGCCCTAGTGTTTCAAGTAATATCGCATCCCAATCGTTTGCTAATGTTTCATAAAGTCCACCATCATCATCAAATGTTGCAATAAACGCATTGGCTTGTTCTAATAACTCGCTATTGCCTTCGGCAACAGCCATACCAATTGGACTAGATACAAATGGATCCCATAATATCATAGTTGAATTGGGATTCGCATTATATCCATTTACCACTGGATTCGCACTCATTAACAAAATATCGGAAGTCCCTTGAGCAACTGACTCGATTGCTGTTCCTAAATCAGTAGATTCAGTTACTTCTTTACCATAAGACTGTGGGATAGTTGAAGAAACTTGAGTTGCCAATCCAACAAAATTTGTCTCATCAATTGCTAAAACATCTTGTATCGTTGAATCTGGTGTTAATCCATTATCATCTGCATAATCTTTATTTAACAAACTAATTATTTTAAAATAAAAATATGGATTTGAAAAGTCAACACTTTGCTCTCTTTCTTCAGTAATGCTCATTGAAGCGATTGCAATATCAATTTCACCAGAATTTAAAGCAGGTATAATTGATCCAAAGTCGGTATTCACAATTTCAACTTCTCTTCCTAAATATTCTCCAAATGCCCGAGCTATATCAACACTAATTCCTTCTGGATTATTATCTTCATCTACTGTTTCAAATGGTGGATATTGTAAATCCATTCCAACACGAAGGACATTGTCGTCAGTTCCACAGGCACTTAACACTGTTACAACCGTCAAAGTAACGATAAATAATAAAAATTTTCTCAAAATAATTCACCCTTTCTTAATTTATAATTATTATAACTTGGAATGCTAAATTTATGTTGTAAAACACGTTATTAATCATAATATTCTTTTTCATCAATTGTGAAATCATCATCATCTAAGTCGAAATCATTATTTTTCTTTGAAAAGGCATCGTGTCTCTCGCTGGATTGTTTTAAATCTAATTCCTTTTTATTTGGTAACACAATCCACATAATCAGATAAATTAAGACAACCGGAATTCCAGTTGTGAAGATTGCTACAAACACAACAAGCAAACGCATCAGTGTAACATCAATTTGCGTGTACTCAGCAAGTCCTTGACATACGCCACCAATTATGGCCTTTTCTTCATTCTTGTACAGTCTTTTTTGATTTGACATATCAATCATCATCTCCTTGTTTAAATTCACATTCTATTGTAACATGTCCAATGTTCAAATCCATTACTTTTTGTCTAACAGATTCTTTTGCTTTAATTATTTGATCAACTGGTAAGCCAGGATCTAAAAGAATATGGATACTCATCATATGCTTTTGTCCATCAAGTGTCCAAATATGACAATGATGGGCTGTAATAATGTTATCTATTTTTTTAACTGAGTTAATAACTTCATCATAATCAATATCCTTGGGCATCTTTTGTAAAAAAATATTAAAGATTTGTTTTAGATTTTGAAAAACATAAATTAAAATTAAAATTACAACTCCAATACTTAATATTGGATCCAATATATAAAACTCAACAAATAACAACACAATACTACCAATTAAGACAACAATCCAACCCAACATATCTTCTAACAAATGCAATGACACAGATTTTTCATTAATTGAAGTGCCATGATGGGTTTTAAAAAAGGCAATCCCATTAAATATTATACCAAAAACAGCAAAAACCACCATGCCTTTAGCGTTAACAGGCTCTGGATTTATTAATCTTGGAATTGTTTCAGACAGGATATATATCGATCCTCCAAAAAGCACAAAACTGGTTATCAATGCCCCTAAAAGAGAAAAACGGTCATAGCCATATGTATATGTTTGATCTGGTTTTTTGTGAGATACCTTTTGTAAAAAATACGCAACACCAAGTGATATCGAGTCACCTAAATCATGAATTGCATCACTCATAATAGCGATACTACCCGTATATATTCCACCTATAATCTCAAAGATTGTGAAAAAGAAGTTCATAAAAAAGGCTAATCCGATGTTACTTTTTTGTTGTTGCATATTCGTCACCTTCTAATCTTGTGGCTTAGGTCCATAATATTGATAAAACCATGTTTCAATTCGTCCATTATACAATTTTCGACGTTTGTTAGACGTTTTACCGTATACGGCTTCAAACTCCTTATTAGCTGAAATAATATATATTGAGTATGACTCTAGCTTAGGATAGATATTGCCTAAATCTTCATATAATTGATTCGCAGATTTAATAGATAGTAATCGTTCCCCATAAGGTGGGTTCGTAATAATGATGCCGTATGGTTCATTATAGGATTGTTTTCTAGCATCAACTGTATCAAATTGAATATGTTCATCAACACCTGCTTCAAAAGCATTCGCCTTTGCAGCCTCAACACTATCTGCATTTAAATCAGACGCATAAATGTTTAATTTAATGTCTTGGTCAATCGCTTTGAATGCTTCCCTTATGGCTTCTTTCCAAATGTCTTTACCCATCCATTTCCAATGTTTAGAAGCAAAATCTCGATTTAGACCAGGTGCAATATTTAATCCCAACATTGCTGCTTCAATAGGAATTGTACCTGAGCCACAAAACGGATCATACAATACGCGTGATTTGTCCCAAAAACTTAACAAAACAAGCGCTGCTGCGAGTGTTTCTTTAAGTGGTGCTTTGACGCTTCTAACCCGGTATCCACGTTTGTGTAAGCCGTCTCCACTAGTATCCAAGGTAACTGTTGCTTTGTCTTTTAGAATTGACACTAACACAGTAAAAGGTGCACCACTTTCTTCAAACCAATTGGTATTATAGTGAGTTTTCATTTCTTCAACAATTGCCTTTTTGACGATTGCTTGGATATCTGATTTGCTAAATAGTTTCGATTTAACACTCTTCGCCAAGACGGTGAACTTTCCATCTTTATCAATAACTGAATGCCAAGAGATTTGGTTTATCTGATCAAACAACTGGTCAAAGGTTGTTGCATTGAATTCTCCCATTTTCAATAACACACGATCAGCACTTCGTAACCATAGATTTGCTTTAGCTATTCCAGCTTTATCGCAAAAAAATGTGATTTTACCATTTTCTGTTTTTTTAATTTTAAATCCTAACTCGATTATTTCTCGTTTACAAACTGCTTCTAAGCCAAACGAGGTTGTAGCTATACATTCATATTCTTGCATAATATCTCCTTACGTTATTTTTGGAAATTGATTGACAACTTTAGTATTAAATATTTGATCATGAATACTTCTCTTATCCTTTCTATTTTGTGCATATATAAAAGAAATTAGATAATAGAGCCCCGCTGATCCAACTCCAAGAACCACTTTAAAAATTTCTCTAGCATATAAAGTTTTGATATGAGTAGTTGTGCGGTTATCATTTATTACAATTAATTCTGCCCATTTTTTTCCTAATGTTTGATTGTTTAAAAAATGATAAGGTAAGATATTCATAGAATACCATGATAAAACCATAATTAAAATTTTTAAAGCGAGATCAAATTGCATAAAAACGACAATTAAAGCACTGGTAAATACTGGAATCATGTCTGTTGCAAAAGCATTGATACGTTCATTAAATTGTGCCGGTAAGTGGTGATACTCTGGCATCAAAATGTCGAGTAGACTATTCTCGACTTTCACCTCACTTTATTTAATGAGGGTAAGTCTTATAAGCCCCTCACAGAACCCATCGTGCCCAATTAAGGCAATAGGCTCTTCATATAATCTACAATCACCAAATATT
>JAIPGE010000081.1 GCA_021736285.1 Candidatus Izemoplasma sp. | reverse complement strand
CATTACGTAATGATCATCAACGGATTAACGAACTTAATGTTTTTCCGGTACCTGATGGGGACACGGGAAGCAATATGCAATCGACGATGATGAGCGGTGTTGAAGCCATTTCTAATATGAATGATGAAAGCATCGAAAAAGTAGCAAAGACTCTATCGCGTGGACTATTAATGGGAGCTAGAGGAAATAGTGGGGTTATTTTATCACAGTTATTCAGTGGTTTTGCAAAAACATTTAAGGGGAAAGAAACTGTAGATACTGTAGATTTTGTAAAAGGGTTAATACAAGGTGTGAAACAAGCTTATGGTGCTGTTATCAATCCTGTTGAAGGAACGATTTTAACAGTTGCTAGAGAAGCTGCAGATAAAGCATTAAAAGAAACAAGTAATGAATCTGGATTATTAGATATTATGAATATTTACCTACAAGAGGCAAACGAATCTTTAGAACGGACACCTGATTTACTGGCTGTCTTGAAAGAAGCGGGTGTTGTTGATAGTGGTGGTGCCGGATTCAATTTGATTATTGAAGGGATTATTAAAGCATTAGAAGGCGATATTTTAGAAGACAGTAAATATAACACAGTGTCAAGTGTGAGTGCTGGAATTGCGAGTTATAGTGATGTCGCAGATGACTTTGGATATTGTACAGAATTTATCGTGCATTTCAAAGACGATAAAAACTTCAATGAAGACAAATTCAGAAAGAAAATTGCACGATTTGGAGACAGTTTAGTTGTTGTCGCTGATGATGAGATTTTAAAAGTACATATTCATACGAAAACACCGGGGGACGTCCTTAATTTTGGACAACAATATGGTAGTTTTGCGACACTAAAAATTGAAAATATGTCATTACAACATTCTGAAACATTATTGCACACACATGAAAATGGATCTGACTGTGGACATGATCACGGTCTAATACCAAATAAACGTTATGGCATCATTACGGTTGTAAATGGTGAGGGACTTAAGAACACATTTAAGGAAATGGGCGCAAGCTGCATTATTGATGGTGGGCAGACAATGAACCCATCTACTGAAGATTTTATTAAGGCAGTTGAAACAATGAATGCTGATCACATTATTATCGTTCCCAATAATGGCAACGTTATGTTAAGCGCAGAACATGCGGCTAAATACTTAGATGATCACAGCGTTAGTGTTGTACCAGCAAAAACAATCGCACAAGGTTATGCATCATTGACAATGTTTGATGCCAACCAAGAACTTGCTGAAAATCTTGCAGAAATGCAAGAATTGATTGAGAATGTGAAAACTGGTGAAGTCACATATGCTGTACGTGATACAGAATATAAAGGCATTAAAATTAAAAAAGGACAATATATTGGTATTCAAGATGGTGAGATTATCTCGTCACAAGAAGACCGTCTTAAAACCGTCAATGACCTAATTAAACAATTACTAGATGATGATTCAGAAATTATTACTATCATGTACGGAAAAGGGATTGACGAGGCTGAACTTGAAGAATTGATGCTGTTTATTGAAACACATCATTCAGATATTGAAGTTGAAGTTATTGAAGGAAACCAAGAAATTTATTCTTATATTATAGCTGTTGAATAGGGTATGCAAATACCCTATTTTTTTTTGGAATAGATGCGATTATGAATAAGTCATACTTGATAAATTAGTGTAATCAGTGATGAAAGAGGACTTGTCCTCTTTTTCTATATAGATTTTGGTGTTATATCGTGCTATAATAAAGCAAGTGAACGGTGGTGACAAAGTGGCTGAACTAGAGAGCATTAAAGGTATTGGTCCAAAACTTAAAATCCATCTTGAATCAATTGGGATTCATGATTGTTTTGAATTGTTAAGACGCTTTCCGTCGCGATATGAAGAATTTCATATTGTGCCTTTTGCTGAAGCACCTGATCAAACTCGTGTGACACTAATTGCCACAGTTATTAATCATCCCAAAGTTCAATATATTCGTAAAAATTTAAGTAAAGTAACGTTTGATGTCACAGCTGATGGACATCCTTTAAAAGTTACTATTTTCAACCGTCCTTATATTAAGAACATTCTCAGTCCAAAGGTTACTATTGTGATGACCGGTAGTTTAGACCGATTAAAACATACGTTTACAGCAACCACGTTAAAACTAAAAGTTAATTTTAATAATGAAATTCAGCCGATTTATAATGTTGATAAAATAAGCGATCAGCGATTTCAAAAATTGATTCGCGAAGCACTCACAACATATGGTTATTTATTAAAAGATGAATTGCCAAAACAGTTACGTGAAAAGTACCGTTTAATTGATATTTATACATTAATTGAGTATGCACATCATCCATCAACCAATCAAGAATTACGACAAGTTACAAGACGATTAAAATATGAAGAATTATTTAAGTTTCAGTTTAGAATGCAATATATGAGATTGAAAAACAAACGTAAAAAAGTAAAAGAAAAAGCGTATCATCTTGATAAAATTAAAGCATTTATTGATACCTTGCCTTATGAATTAACACCTGGCCAAAAACAAACAACCAATGAAATAATTAAAGATATTAAATCACCCTTTGTGATGAATCGGTTGTTACAAGGCGATGTTGGAAGCGGTAAAACAGTAGTTGCAGCAATCAGTATTGTAGCAGTTCTTTATGCTGATATGCAAGTTGCACTGATGGCTCCAACAGAGATTTTAGCCAAACAACATTACCAAACATTTCGCCAGTTTTTTGCTTCACTGCCATTTGACGTATATTTATTGCATGGTAAATTAAAAAACAAAGAACGCACAGCAATCTTAGATGAAATACGTAGTGATGTGCCTTGTTTGGTGGTTGGGACACATGCATTATTTAGTGAAGATGTACTGTATCATAACTTAGGGTATGTGATAACTGATGAACAACACCGGTTCGGTGTTAAACAACGTGAAAAATTACGACGTAAAGGAATCACCCCTGATGTCCTTTACATGTCTGCAACACCAATTCCAAGAACGCTTGCGATTAGCATCTATGGCGACATGGATATTTCAACCATCAAGGGCAAACCAAAAAGTAGAAAACCTGTTGAAACCACACTGTTTAAGGAAAGTAATCTTGATTTGGTCTACAAACTGATGGCTGAAGAATTAAATGAAGGTCATCAACTGTATGTTGTTACCCCGTTGATTGTAGAAAGTGATACATTGCAAGTGAAAAATGCCCAACATGTTTACAAACGACTAAGTGATTATTTTAAAACCTATTCTGTAGGCTTATTACACAGCAAAGTAGATGATGATGCAAAGTTAGAAGTAATGCAATTATTTTATCATCAAAAGATTGATATTTTAGTATCAACAACCGTTATTGAAGTTGGGGTTGATGTGCCTAATGCAACAATGATGATTATTATGAATGCTGAACGCTTCGGGTTATCACAACTTCATCAACTACGTGGTCGTGTTGGCCGTGGAGACTTAAAAGGCTATTGTTTACTTATCTACGATGAAGCAAGTGGAAATCCCGAACGTTTAAATATTTTAGAACAAACAAACAACGGATTTATTATTAGTGAGGAAGACTTAAAAACACGTGGTCCTGGTGAATTCTTTGGCAGCAAGCAAAGCGGTGTATTAGCCTTTAAACATGCAGACGTACTAGAAGATCGTGACATATTATCTCTGGCAAGAGATGATGCATTAACGATACTAAAAGATAAATCAACTTATACAAACAGTGCCTATCAACCACTTTATCAGTATCTTAAAAAAACGTTAAAGAAAGGCACATTTGATTAACTTTATGTTATAATAATATTCGAGGTGACAAATATGATTAAAATAGCAATTGATGCCATGGGTGGAGATTACGCCCCGAAAGAGCAAGTTGAAGGAGCAATCCTTGCCATCAAACAGATCCCAGATATTGAATGCACCTTGTATGGTGATGAAAAAGAGATAAAAAAATATTTAACCAGCGATAAACGTATCACCATTGTGCAGAGTGATGGTGTTATTGATATGGGAGAAAAAGATCCTATCAGAGCAATTAGAAGCAATCGTAAAAGTTCTATGGCACTCGCTTTAACTAGTGTTAGAAAAGGCGATAATGATGGTGTTGTAAGCAGTGGCGCAACACAAGCATTAATCGCTGGAGCCCATATTTTAATAGGACGAATGAAAACAATGCGAAGAACAGCAATTGCCCCATTAATTCCGACCGTTGATGGACGAAATATTATTTTGATTGATTCGGGAGCCAATATCGAAATAAAAGCAGAATATATGGTTCAACAAGCACACTATGCCCATATCTATGCAAAAGAGATTTTAGGGATTGACCATCCTAAAGTTGGATTAATCAATATTGGGACAGAAGAAGGTAAAGGACGCGAACTTGATCAAGAAGTGTACACGTTATTATCACAAAACACCCATCTTGAATTTGTTGGAAATGTTGAACCCAAACAAGTTCTTAATCCACCGTGTGACATTCTATTAAGTGATGGTTTTACCGCAAATATCGTGATGAAAACGATTGAAGGAACCGCTAAAGGCATGGGCAAGATGTTAAAACAAGAGTTAAAAAAGGGGATACTAGGAAAACTTGGTTTACTGTTTTCAATGTCTAATCTAAAGCGATTTAAAAAGCGCATGGCAGCCGATGAAATTGGTGGTGCGATGATTTATGGTCTTCGCGGTGTGGTTGTCAAAGCCCAAGGTGCATCGAAGAAAAATGGATTTTATAATGCCATTCGGCAAACGGCTTCAATTATTCGTCAAGAGGTACCAAGTAAAGTTGAAGCAGTGTTAGAGGGTGAAAAAAATGACTAAATTAGAAGCGTATTTTAACCTTTCTTTTAAAAGTGAAGGCTTAATCAAAACGGCGTTAACACATTCTTCTTATGCCAATGAAAATAATGTTGAAAGTAACGAACGATTAGAATATATGGGAGACGCTGTATTAGATGTTTTAATGGGAGAATATTTATACAATAAATACCCTAAGTATCAAGAAGGCGAATTAACTAAAATACGTGCCAAAAATGTATGTGAGTCAGCATTGGTTGAATATGCTAAAAAATGTGATTTAAAACAATATTTATTACTTGGCAAAGGTGAAGAACTGAGTGGTGGAAGAAACCGTAGTGCATTACAAGCAGATGCATTTGAAGCATTTGTTGGAGCAATTTACTTAGACAAAGGACTTGAAGAAACAAGAAAAGTATTTGATAAAGTCGTTGTCCCAACAATTGAATCAGATGATAATAATAATTTTGTCGATTATAAATCCTATTTACAAGAATTGGTACAATCAGATAAACGTACGTTAGAATATAAGGTGGTCGATGAACGTGGTCCATCTCATGACAAGACATTTGTCACACGTGTCTATATGGATGATATCCTAATGGGTGAGGGCAGTGGAAAAACAAAGAAAGAATCAGAGCAACATGCCGCAGAAACTGCACTCAAAAAGCTCGCTGTTCGGTCAATGAAATTTTAAAGGTTATTTCTTGAATAACCTTTTTTTTCAATTTCTTTATGGTATAATAAAAGTCCGGAAATATTGATGATTTTAGGGGGACATTATGGAACTTGAACGTTTAAAAAAACTTATCCAAAAAAACATTATTGACTTTTCAGAACTGGTTTTAAATAACTATTTCAAACTGGGGCTTGATGAGACAGATGCTGTTATTTTAATAAAACTGCACTATCTACTTCAAAAAAACATTACCTTTATCAGTCCAAAAAAACTTGCAGATATGTTAAGTATAACAACGCAAACAACACAACGTCGTTTGGATAAATTAATTGATAAAGCCTATGTTAAAATAATGCTTTCTAAAAACGGAAGTGGCAAAGAAACTGAAGTATTTAATTTGGATTTTTTAATTGAATCGATTTTAAGAGAAGAGTTTAAAAATAGTGGTAATGATAGTATTATACCTAGTCGAACCAAGGAAAAAGAGCTTGTTGAAATGTTTGAAGAAGAGTTCAATAAACCACTGGGTGTGCTTGATATTCAAACCATTACAAAGTGGTTGAACGAAGACCATTATACAGTTGATCAGATTAAGGACGCCTTATTTGAAGCATCTAAACAAAAAAAATTATCAATTAAATATGTTGATGGTATTTTGTTAAAACAAGAAGAACCAACAGAAAAGTATAACCAAACGACACTCATTGAGGACTTGAAAAAAATATGGACCGAGTAACAGAAATCATACGCGTTATAGATGAAATGTTCCCAAATGCCAAATGTGAATTAAATCACACCAATAGTTTAGAATTACTTGTTGCGGTTATGTTAAGTGCACAAACAACAGATGAATCAGTCAATAAATTAACCAATACACTGTTTAAAAAGTATCAATCGGTTGACGCGTTTGCGAATGCTAATTTGGATGAATTAATGATGGATCTGAGACAAATTGGACTTTATAGAAACAAGGCAAAGAACGTTAAAAAAATGGCCAACCAACTGATTGAACAATTTGATGGAATTGTCCCTTCAAGTCAAGTTGACTTAGAGAGTTTACCAGGTGTAGGAAGAAA